>JARXKO010000026.1:0-8539 GCA_030271595.1 Pseudomonadota bacterium
TACATGATCCTCCAGGCCTATGATTTTCTCGAATTGTCGCGCCGCGCCGGCTGCCGGCTGCAGATGGGCGGGAGCGACCAGTGGGGCAATATCGTCAATGGCATCGAGCTTACCCGGCGGATCGGCGGAGGCGAGGTTTACGGCCTGACGACGCCGCTGATCACCACCGCCGACGGCGGCAAGATGGGCAAGACCGCGAGCGGCGCGGTGTGGCTCGATGCCGGACAGCTCAGCCCGTATGACTATTGGCAATTCTGGCGCAACACCCAGGACGCCGATGTCGGGCGGTTCTTGAAGCTGTTCACCGACCTGCCGCTCGACGAAATCGCGCAACTGGAGTCGCTGCCGGGGTCCGGGATCAACCAGGCGAAGATTGTGCTCGCGACCGAGGCGACGGCGCTCTTGCACGGGCGCGGCGCGGCCGAGGCGGCCGAGCGCACGGCGGCGGAGACATTTGCCGGTGGCGGAGCCGGCGAGGATTTGCCGACGCTTGCGGTCGGCGGCGGAATCAGCGTCCTCGCGGCGCTCACCGGGCTCGGCTTTTGCGCCTCGAACGGCGAGGCCAAGCGCAAGATCGCCGAAGGCGCGGTGCGGCTCGACGATGTGGTGGTCAGCGATCCCGCGCAGGTCGTGACTGGCGGTAAGCTTAGCCTGGGCAAGAAGAGACACGGGCTGCTGGTTTCATAGCCGTCATCCCGGTGACGGTGTTTCACCCACTCCGGATCAGCCCCACCGCCTGGTCGCGCTCGAACAGATAGAGGCAGGTCCGTGCCGCCTGCCCGCGCGGGCCCGCGAGGCCGCCGTCGCGCTCAAGCAGCAATACAGCATCGTCCTGCGCCACCTGGGCGAGCTCGACGATGTCCTCGGCGCGCGCGACGCGGAATCCGGCTTCGCCCGACTGGCGCAGTCCGAGGATCTCGCCCGGCCCGCGCAGCCGCAAATCCTCCTCCGCGATGCGGAATCCGTCATTGGTTTCGCGCATCAGCGCCAGGCGCGCGCGGCCGCTTTCGCTGAGCTGCTGGCCGCGGATCAGCAGGCAGATGCTTTTGCCGGCGCCGCGCCCGACGCGGCCGCGCAATTGGTGGAGCTGGGCGAGGCCGAAGCGCTCGGCGCCCTCGACGATCATCAGGGTCGCATTGGGCACGTCGACCCCGACCTCGATCACCGTCGTCGCGACCAGCGCGCCAAGCTCGCCCGAGGCGAAGCGCGCCATGACCGCATCCTTTTCGGGGCCCTTCATGCGCCCGTGGACCAGTCCGACGCGATCGTCGCCGAAGCGCAGGCGAAGGACTCGCGCGCGCTCCTCGGCCGCGGCGGCGTCGGACTTTTCGCTCTCCTCGACCAAAGGACACACCCAGAACGCCTGGCCGCCACCGGCCAGATGACGGTCGAGCCCATCGACCACCTCGCCCAGCCGTTCGTCGCTGATAACCCGCGTTGCAACCGGGCTTCGGCCCGGCGGCATTTCGTCGATCGCGCTGACGTCCATCTCGCCATATTGGGTCAGGGTCAGGGTGCGCGGGATGGGGGTCGCGGTCATCACCAGCAGATGCGGCGGGCGCCCGGCCTTGGCGCTGAGCAGCAACCGCTGGGACACGCCGAACCGATGCTGTTCGTCGATCACCGCGAGGCCGAGGTTCTTGTAGGCGACCTTGTCCTGGAAAATGGCGTGGGTGCCGACGAGCAAATCGATCGAGCCGTCGGCGAGGCCCATCAGGACGGCTTCGCGCGCTTTGCCTTTCTCGCGCCCGGTGAGGATCGCGACGCGTACGCCGATGCTGTCGAGCTGGCCGAGTAACGTCGCGTGATGCTGCCTGGCGAGAATTTCGGTCGGTGCCAGGAACGCGGCCTGGGCGCCGCTTTCGACCGCGCTCAGCATCGCCAGCATCGCCACCAATGTCTTGCCCGAGCCGACATCGCCCTGGAGCAAGCGCAGCATCGGCCGCTCCTGCGCCATGTCGCCGCGGATTTCACCGGCCACGCGCTGCTGGGCGATGGTCAGCTCATACGGCAGCCGGAGCGCATCGGTCAGGCGGCCGTCGCCGGCAAGCGGGGTGGTTTTCTTGCGCCGCGCGGATTGGCGCAGCAGCAGGAGCGCGAGCTGGTTGGCGAAAATCTCGTCATAGGCGAGACGGCGGCGGGGCTCGTCGGCGGTGGGTTCGCGATGCGCTTCGCCGAGCGCCGGGCGCCACGCCCGCCAGCCGTCGCGGGCGACCAGGCTCGGCTCGATCCATTCGGGAAGGTCGGGCGATCGCTCCAGCGCAAGCGCCGCAAGCTCGCCCAGGCGGCGATTGGTCAGGCCCTCGGTCAGCGGATAGACCGGCTCGCGCAGCGCCGGCTCGGGGCCCTTGCCCGGCTCGGTCACGTCGGGATGGATGATCTGCCATTCATCGCCATAGGCCTCGAGCTTGCCCGAGACGGTGCGCTTGTCGCCTAGCGGAAGCTGCTTTTTCGCCCAGCCGGGGTTGTTGAAATAGACCAAGGCGATGGTGTTGCCCGTGGCATCGCTGGCGAAAATCCGCGTCGGCCCGCGGCCCGAACGCGGCGCGCGCAGGTCGATCGGCGTTAAGTCGACGATGACGTTGCGGCCGATCATCTCGCTGGTGAGCGAGGGCACGCGCAGCCGCTCGATCGAGCCCGTCGGGAGATGATAGAGCAGGTCGATGACGCGGATCAGGCCGAGCCGCTTGAGCGATTTCGCGACCTGCGGCCCGACTCCAGCGAGCGCCTCGACCTCGGCGAACAGCGGATTGAGGATTTCGGGGCGCATTTGCGGTTGTTGTCATTGCGCGCTCGCCGAAGCAATCCAGTGTCGATTGCCGCGGCCTCGCCGAGGCCTCGCAATGACCAAATTCCCGCGCTAGGAGCGCCTCCATGCAAGCCGACCCCGAACTGAAGCGCCTTCACTGGCGCGCGCACCATCGCGGCACGCGCGAGGCGGATTTCATGATCGGCGGTTTCTTCGACGCGCATTGCGCCGCCTGGAGCGGCGACGAGCGCAAGCAATTCGAGGCAATGCTCGACGAGCAGGATGTCGACATCATGGCCTGGGCGGTCGGCAAGGCCGAAGCGCCCGAGCAGTTCCGCGGGCCCATGCTCGAGGCGCTGCGCAAACTCGACTACATTCGCGTGCATAAATGAGCGAGCCGCTGCAGCGCGTTCTTGCCGCCCGGGCGCCGCTGACCCTGGCGGGCGTTCCGGCAGGGTTCCTGCCGTGGCTCGCCGCGGACCTGGCGCGCGCGGCCTTTGGCTCTGGCGCCGGCGGCCGGGCGGTGGCGATCGTCGCCGACGAAGCCGCGATGCGCGCACTGGCCGAAACCGCGCCCTTGTTCGCGCCCGAGGTCGAGGTGCTGAGCCTGCCGGCGTGGGACTGCCTCCCTTACGATCGCGCGTCGCCCGCGCTCCGGGTGATGGCCGAGCGGCTCGCAGCCCTCAATGCGCTGCAGGAGAAACTGGAGCGGCCGCAACTGCTGGTCACCACCGCCAGCGCCGCGACCCAGCGGCTGCTGACCCCGTTTCGGGTGCGCCAGCTAACCCGGCGCATCGCCCAGGGCGAGCGGATCGACCGCGAGGCGCTGATCGGCCAACTCAACGCGCTCGGCTACCAGCGCAGCGACACGGTCGCCGAACATGGCGAATATGCAGTCCGCGGGTCGCTCATCGACCTCTTTCCAGCGGGCGAGGAGCAGGCGCTAAGGCTCGATTTTTTCGGCGACGAGATCGACAGCATCCGCCGCTTCGACCCCGCCGACCAGCGCTCGACCGACAAGGCCGACAGCTTCGCTCTGCTGCCTGCCTCCGAGGCCTTGCTCGATACAGAAAGCATCACGCGTTTCCGCTCCGAATATCGAGCGACCTTCGGCGCCACCGCGACCCAGGACCCGCTCTATCAGGCGCTGTCCGAGGGGCGGCGGATGGCGGGGATGGAGCATTGGCTGCCGATGCTCGAGGAGCGGCTCGCGAGCTTGTTCGATCATCTTGGCGAGCACGACCTCATCCTGCGCGATTCAAGCGCCGACAAGGCGCTCGACGCGCGGCGCGAGGCGATCGCCGACTATCACCAGAACCGGGTCCGGGCGATGGCGGCCGAGCCGGGCAATTACCGCCCGCTGGCGCCCGACGCGCTGTATCTGTCGGCGAGCGAATGGGCGGCCGAGGTCGCTGCTCGGCCGATCCATCTCGCCTCGCCCTTCCCCGAGCCCGAATCGCCCTCGACCATCGATTTCGGGGTCGAGCCGGCGCGCGATTTCACCCCCGAGCGCGCCCAGCAGGCCAATGTCTATGAAGCGGTCGCCGCTCATATCGCCAAGCTCCGCCGGGCCGGCAAGACGGTCGTGCTCGCAAGCTATACGATCGGCGCGCGCGAACGTCTGACCGGCCTGCTCGAGGATAACGGCCTCACCGCGCACAGCAGCGCCGAGACGTGGCAAGCCGCGCTCGGCGCCAAGGTCCAGCCGGCGATGCTCGTCCTGCCGCTCGACCACGGCTTTTCCACCCCCGATGTCGCGGTCCTCACCGAACAGGACATGCTCGGCGACCGGCTGGTCCGGCGGCGGCGCAAACGCAAGGCGGCCGCCGCGTTCCTCGAGGAACTCGCGACTCTCTCGCCCGGCGACCTCGTGGTCCACGCCGAACATGGCATCGGCCGCTACGAAGGGCTGACCCAGATCCCGGTCAACAAGAGCCCGCACGATTGCGTCGCGCTCGAATATGCCGGCGGCAACAAGCTCTACGTTCCGGTGGAGAACATCGAATTGCTGTCGCGCTACGGCAGCGAGAGCGAGCATGTCACGCTCGACCGGCTGGGCGGCGAGGCGTGGCAGCGGCGCAAGTCGCGGATGAAGGAGCGGATCCGCGCAATCGCCGGCGAATTGATCAAGCTCGCGGCGCTCCGCGCGACCCGTCCCGGCGTGATCGCCGAGCCCGACGCCAGCTACCCGCAATTCGTCGACCGCTTTCCCTATGAGGAAACCGAGGACCAGGACCGCGCGATCGAGGACGTGATCGCCGATCTTGGGGCGGGCAAGCCGATGGACCGGCTGGTGTGCGGCGACGTCGGCTTCGGCAAGACCGAGGTTGCTCTGCGCGCCGCCTTCATCATGGCCATGACCGGCAAGCAGGTCGCGCTGATCTGCCCGACGACATTGCTTGCGCGCCAGCATTACCGCAACTTCATCGAGCGGCTGCACGGCTTCCCGATCAAGGTCGGGCGGCTGTCGCGGCTGGTCCCGGCGGGCGAAGCCAAAGCGACCCGTGAAGGACTTGCCAACGGCCAGATCGATATCGTCATCGGCACCCATGCGCTGCTTGCGAAATCGGTTGATTTCAAACGCCTGGGACTGGTTATTGTCGACGAAGAGCAGCATTTCGGAGTGGTCCACAAGGAACGGTTGAAATCGCTCAAGGCCGATGTCCACGTCCTCACGCTCACGGCGACCCCAATCCCGCGGACTCTGCAAATGGCGATGTCGGGGCTGCGCGATCTGTCGGTCATCCAGACTCCCCCGGTCGATCGGCTGGCGGTGCGGACCTACGTCACGCCGTGGGACGCGGTAGTTTTGCGCGAGGCGTTGCTGCGCGAACATTATCGCGGCGGGCAGAGCTTCCTCGTGGTGCCGCGTGTCGCCGACCTCGCCGGGATGGAGGAATGGCTCGGGGAGCAGGTGCCCGAAGTGACCGTAGTCACCGCGCACGGCCAGATGAGCGCGACCGAGGTCGAAAATCGGATGAGCGCCTATTACGATCGCAAATATGACGTCCTGCTGTCGACCACGATCGTTGAAAGCGGGCTCGACATCCCAAGCGCCAACACGCTGATCGTCTATCGCTCCGACCGCTTCGGCCTGGCCCAGCTCTATCAGCTGCGCGGGCGCGTCGGCCGGTCGAAGACGCGCGCTTATGCCTATCTGACCATGCCTTCGGACCGGGTAGTCAGCGACGCCGCGATGAAGCGGTTGCAGGTGCTAGCCGATCTCGACAGCCTCGGCGCCGGGTTCCAGCTGGCCAGCCACGATCTCGACATTCGCGGCGCCGGCAATCTGCTCGGCGACGAGCAATCGGGGCATATCAAGGAAGTCGGCTTCGAGCTGTACCAGTCGATGCTCGAGGAGGCGATCCTCGAGGTCAAGGCCGGCGGCACCGAGCGCACCGAGGAGTTCTCGCCGCAAATCAGCGTCGACGCGCCGATCCTCATCCCCGAAGCCTATGTCCCGGATCTCGACCTGCGCATGGGTCTCTATCGCCGCCTCGGCGACCTCGAGGACCGGATGGCGATCGATTCCTTCGCCGCGGAGATGATCGACCGCTTCGGCACCCTGCCCGAGGAAACCGCCAATCTGCTCAAGATCGTCGAGGTCAAATTGAACTGCCGCGCCGCCAATGTCGCCAAGCTCGACACCGGCCCGCGCGGTGCGGTGGTGACGTTCATCGCCAGCGGGCCGCCCGACCTTGACGGGCTGTTCGCCTATATCGCCCGACTGAAGGGTGCGGCCAGGCTCAGGCCTGACAGCAAATTATCGTTGGCGCGCGACTGGCTGACCCCGGAAGCGCGGCTTAACGGAGCGCTGCAATTGTCCCGCGGCCTCGCCAAAATCGCCACCGGCGCCACCGGTTCAGCGAAGGGGGAGCTCGCAACCGTCTGACTGCTGGGCCGCGTGGGCGGTGACGAACCGTCGCAGCTCCACTTCGGACATTGGCCGAGCGCCAAGAAACCCCTGGTAGAGCTCGCAGCCCCAGTCGGTCAGGAGGTCGATCTGGGCGGCGGTCTCGACCCCTTCGATCACCAGATCGAGGCCGAGCTCGTGCGCCAGCCGGACGATCGCGCGAACCACGATGCGGTCGCGCTCGCCACTCTCGATCCGGGCGATCAGGCCGCGGTCGATCTTGAGCGTGTCGAGGGGCAGCGAGCTCAGATAAATGAGGCTTGCAAAGCCGGTGCCGAAATCGTCGACCGCGATCCTGACCCCATGCTCGCGCAATCGCCCGAGCCGGGCGACGACCGCCGAGTCATCGGCGATCATGGCGTTTTCGGTGATCTCGACAGTCACCCGGGCGGGATCGATTCCGGCCGCATCGATCTGGGCAAGCAGCGCCTCCTCGAACCCGCTTCGGGCAAGGTCTTCGGGCAGAAAATTGATCGAAATGCCAAGGTCGGCGAGCGGTCCGTCCCAGGTGCCGACGATGTGCAGCGCCTTGCGCTGGACAAGGCGCGACAATCGTTCGGCGAGGCCCGCCGCCGTAGCCCGAGCGAACAACCCCTTGGCGTCATCGCAGCCGGGCAATCGGGCGAGCGCTTCGACGCTGACGATGCGGCCGCTGGCGAGGTTGAACTGGGGCTGGAAAACGACCTGCACGCGGTCGCCGGCGATATGCGCCTCGAGCGCGGCATCGGGGGCCATGAGCGGGACGCCCCGGCAGGCCGAATCCGGCAACCGCCTGCTTACGCTCTGGCCAACAACATTCTTGGACATCGGCAGCGCTTAGGCGGCGGACCCGGCGGGCGGAAGCGATTGGGTCCGGAGCGGGTCGAATTGGGACAGTGACGCAATGCCTTGGAGCTTCTATCCTCTCCACAATGAACGCGAATTCGCCTCAATCGCCGAGCGCCGTCCCAGTCCACGACCTGCGTCCGTTGAGGATCGGGCTGTTATCGTCGAACCGCGAGGTCGCGGCCGCGGCCGAGGCCATGATCCGCAAGCGCTACAGATTCGCCGGCGACGACGAGGCCGAGACCTTCGTCGCCTTGGGCGGCGATGGCTATATGCTCCATGTCCTCCACGACATGCTCGACCGCGGGGCCTCGCGCCCGGTGTTCGGGATGAACCGCGGCACGGTCGGTTTCCTGATGAACGAATGGCGGCTCGACCGGCTGGCCGAGCGCATCGCCGGGGCCAAGGCGATCCGCGTGACCCCGTTGCAGATGACGGCGACGACCCTGTCCGGCGAGCAATTCACCCAGGCCGCGATCAACGAGGTGTCGCTGCTGCGCGAAACCCGTCAGTCGGCCAAGATCGAGATTTCGGTCGACGGCCGGGTGGTGTTGCCCGAACTCGTCGCCGATGGCGTGCTGGTCGCGACCCCGGCCGGATCGACCGCCTACAACCTCTCCGCCCATGGGCCGATCCTGCCGCTTGCGGCGAAGATGCTGACCCTGACCGCGATCAGCCCGTTCCGGCCGCGCCGATGGTCGGGCGCGATCCTGCCCGACGACACCGCGGTCACGTTTCGGGTGATCGATCCCGCCGAACGGCCGGTTTCAGCGGTCGCCGACCAATATGAAGTGCGCGACGTGACCCGGGTTGACGTCCGCCTCGACCGCGACAATTCGCTGACCTTGTTGTTCGACCCCGAACACGCCCTCGACGAGCGCATCGCGCTGGAGCAATTCCTCACCTGACGCTTGCCTTTGGATGAGGCTTCGCTATTTAGCCGCGGCGCCCCGGACCACGGTTTCGGGGCTGCTCCCCGGTAGCTCAGCGGTAGAGCGTTCGACTGTTAATCGAATGGCCGCCTGTTCGAATCAGGCCCGGGGAGCCATTTT
>JARXKO010000026.1:8639-12513 GCA_030271595.1 Pseudomonadota bacterium
CCGCCGAACGGCTGGCTTTCGACGATCGCGCCGATCTGGTTGCGGTTGACGTAGAAATTGCCGACCCGGGCATTCTGCTCGACATAGTCGCGGACGCTGTCGATGCGGCTCTGGAGGCCGAGGGTGAGGCCGTAGCCCGTGGCGTTGATCGCCTCGACTACCTCGGGCAATGCATCGCCCGCGAACCGGATGAGGTGGAGGATGGGACCGAAATTCTCGCGATTCAATTGGTTTAGCGACTTGATCTCATACAGCGCGGGAGCAACGAAACTGCCCCCCTCGGTGTCTTTGGAGAGCTCGAGGCGGCAGATGCGTCTGGCGTTCGTCTCAAGCCAGTCGACATGTTCGTCCAGCAGCTTTTTGGCAGCATCGTCGATCACCGGGCCGAGGTCGGTCGACAGCAGTCGCGGATCGCCGACGGATAGCGCCTCCATCGCGCCCGCGATCATTGCGATCATCTGGTCGGCGACGTCTTCCTGGACGAACAGCACCCGCAAGGCCGAGCAGCGCTGGCCCGCGCTTTGAAAGGCCGACGACACGACGTCGCGCGTGACTTGCTCCGGCAGCGCCGATGAATCGACGATCATCGCGTTCTGCCCTCCGGTCTCGGCAATGAACGGGATAATCGGGCCGTCGCGCTCGGCCAGGGTGCGGTTGATCATGCGCGCGGTCTCGGTCGAGCCGGTGAACACCACACCGGCCAGCAGCGGATGGGTCGTCAGCGTTCCGCCAACCACCCGGCCCGAGCCCGGCGCGAGCTGGACGACGTCCCTGGGAATGCCCGCCTGATGCATCAAGTCGACCGCCAGGGCACCGATCAGCGGCGTTTGCCCGGCCGGCTTGGCGATGACCGCATTGCCCGCCGCAAGCGGCGCCGAAGCCAGACCGGTGAAGATGGCCAGCGGAAAATTCCACGGCGAGATGCTGGCGAACACCCCCCGGCCGTGAAGCCGCAATTCGTTATGCTCGCCGGTCGGGCCGGGCAAAGGCATCGGCGTGGTAAACTGCCGCCGCGCTTCGGCGGCATAGAATCGCAGGAAATCGACCGCCTCGCGCACTTCCAGGATCGCGTCGGGCAACGTCTTGCCGGCCTCGCGGATCGACAGCGAATAAAGCTCTTCCGAATGACGTTCATAGAGGTCGGCGGTCCGGTCGAGCAGCTTGGCGCGGGCCTCGCCGCCAAGTGCGTCCCACGCCGGTTGCGCCTTGTGGGCAGCGCTCACCATCTTGCCGACCTCGCCGGCGCTGGCCTCATTGACCGTCCCGACCGTGATGCTCCGGTCCTGGGGCGAGGTGATCGGCCGCGCCGTGCCCTTGCCGATGGTCGGCGCCGCGACCCAATTGCTTGCTTCCAGCTCCTTCAGCCGGCCGAGCAGCGGCTCGCGCACCAGCGGGTCGCTAAGGTCGACCCCGGCGCTGTTGCGGCGCGCCTTGCCGAAGATGTCGCGCGGCAAGGGAATGGCCGGGTTGTGCTTGACCGACAGCGCCCCAAGCTCGGCGACGGGGTCGCGAACGAGCTCCTCGAGTTCGACTTGATCATCGGCGATGCGGTTGACGAAGCTTGAATTGGCGCCGTTTTCGAGCAGCCGCCGGACGAGGTAGGCGAGCAGCTCCTTGTGGCTTCCGACCGGCGCGTAAATCCGCACCCGGGTCGGCTGATCGCCGACATGGCGCTCGAGCTTGCCGAGCTCCTGATATAGCGCCTCGCCCATTCCGTGGAGACGCTGAAATTCGAAGGTCCTGCCCTGGCCGAGCGCCTTGACCTGGCCGATCGTATTGGCGTTGTGGGTGGCGAATGCCGGGTAAATTACGTCCTCGGCGGCGAGCAATTTACGCGCGCAGGCGAGGTAGGAAACGTCGGTCGCGACCTTGCGCGTGAACACCGGATAGTCGGCCAGCCCGGAGACCTGCGCGGCCTTGATCTCGGTGTCCCAGTAGGCGCCTTTGACCAGCCGGACCATGACCTTGCGGCGGTGTGCGCGGGCAGCATCGATGACCCAGTCGCACACGGGCTCGGCACGTTTCTGATAGGCCTGGACCGCGATCCCGAATCCGCCCCAGCCATTGGCGAAAATCGAGTCATCGGCGAGCAATTCCTCAAACACGTCCATCTGCAGTTCGAGCCGGTCGGCCTCCTCCGCATCGATGGTCAGATGGACGTCTGCGGCGGCCGCCTTAAGCGCGAGCTTGCGCACCACCGGAACGACCGCCGCAAGCGCTTCGTCGCGGTGAAGATATTCAAACCGCGGATGGAGCGCGGACAGCTTGACCGAAATACCCGGCGCCGCTTTGAATCCACCATCCGAATCCGCGGCGATGCGCTCGAGCGCGTCCTCATAGGCTTTGGCGTAACGCTTCGCGTCGGCCATTGTCCGAGCCGCCTCGCCGAGCATGTCGAAGCTGTGGCTCAGCCCCTGCTTGCGTTCCGGCCGGGCGCGTTTGAGCGCTTCAGCGATGGTCCGCCCGAACACGAAGTTCCGGCCGAGGATCTTCATCGCTTCGGCGACAGCGGTGCGAATGACCGGCTCGCCCAGGCGCCCGACCGCGCGGCCGATCGCCGCCCGCCAGGTATCCGACCGGTCTTGAGCGCCTTCCAGGACCTTGCCGGTGAGGAGCAATGAAAAGGTCGCGGCATTGACGAACGCCGAGCCCGAATCGCCCAGCTTCTCCGACCAGTCTGGGCCTGCGAGCTTGTCGGCGATAAGCTCATCCGCGGTGTACGCGTCGGGAATGCGCAGCAGCGCTTCGGCCAGGCACATCATCGCCACGCCCTCATCCGAGCCCAGGTCATAGGTCTGCATGAAGGCGTCGATCCCGGTCGCCTTGTGGGCGCGGACGCCCTTGACCAGGGTGCGCGCGATCGCGGCCGCCTCGCCCAATTGACCGGGGCTCAGCGCCGACTGTTTCAACCGTTCGGCAACGACCTCATCTTCGGGCGGACGATAGGCGCGGCGCAGAGCATTGCGATCGACCGCCGCTGCGGCCGCCGTCGGGGTTATGCGATCTGGCCGTGGCAATGCTTGTATTTCCGGCCCGAGCCGCACGGACAGGGCGCGTTGCGGCTGACCGGCGCCTCGGCCACCGCTCCCGCGGCCGCACCACCTGGGATCGCGCCTTCGGGAATGTCGGGCCGAGGGATGTTGAGCTCGGGCGGACCAGTGACGATGCCGCGCGTGCCAAGATCGATATCGTCGCTATTGTCATCGCCCGACAGCGGATCGATGTGCTGGGTGATGAAGTCGGGCAGTTCCGGCAAGGGCGCGGATTCGAGCTGAACCTGAGCGCGCATCAGCAACCGGGTGACTTCCTCGCGGATCGAGACCAGCAGCCGCTCGAACAGCACGAACGCTTCCTGCTTATATTCGTCGATCGGCTTTTTCTGCGCATAGGAGCGCAGGTGAATGACCTGGCGGAGCGCGTCGAGGGTCGCCAGATGCTCCTTCCAGTGATGGTCGAGGGTCTGAATCAGTAATTGCTTCTCAACCTCGTTCCAGCGGGCGCGATCGATGTCGCCGGTCTTGGCGGCAATGCTGTCGTCGGCCAGCGCGCGCAGGCGGTCCGATAATTTCTCCTGCTCGACCGCTTCCTCCTGGAGCCAGTCGTCGACCGGCGGAGTCAGTCCGAACACCGCCTCGATGCTGTCCTTGAGGCCTTCGACATCCCATTGCTCGGGGTAGGTGCCGGCCGGGCAATGGACCATGACCAGCGCATCCGCGGTCTCGGCGCGCATGTCGGTGATGACCTCGTTGACGTCGTCGGCGTCCATGATGTCGGCGCGCTGCTCATAGATGACCTTGCGCTGGTCGTTCATCACATCGTCGAATTCGACGACCTGCTTGCGGACGTCGTAATTGCGCGCCTCGACCTTTTTCTG
>JARXKO010000027.1:0-10036 GCA_030271595.1 Pseudomonadota bacterium
GCTTGACCGCGTGAATGACCGTGGTGTGATCGCGCCCGCCGAAGCGGCGGCCGATATCGGGCAGCGATTTGGGGGTCAGCTGTTTCGACAGATACATCGCCACCTGGCGCGGGCGGGCGACTTCGCGGGCGCGGCGGGCGCTGGTCATCTCGGCCTTGCGGATGCGGTAATGCTCGGCGACCTGGGTCTGGATTTCGTCGATCGAGATCCGGCGCTGGTTGGCGCGCAGGACATTGGCCAGCACTTCCTCGACAAAGGCGACGTCGATCGCCCGGCCGGTCATCATCGCATAAGCGCCGATGCGGTTGAGCGCGCCTTCGAGCTCGCGCACCGAAGAGGTCACCCGGCGGGCGAGAAAATCGACGACATTGCGCGGCATTTCAACGCCCGGAAGCGCCTCGAGCTTGGACATGATGATGTTGAAGCGAAGCTCGTAATCGGCGGGGTTGATGTCGGCCACCAGTCCCCACGACAACCGCGACAGGATGCGCGGCGCGATCCCGTCCAGATCCTGCGGTGCCCGGTCGGAGGTGATCACCAGCCGCCGTCCGGCGGTGATGATTTCGTTCATGGTGTGGAAGAATTCTTCCTGGGTCGAATCCTTGCCGGCGATGAACTGGACGTCATCGATCAACAGCAGATCGGCGCTGCGCAGCCGCTGCTTGAAGCCGATGGTGTCGTTTTCCTTCAGCGCGCGGATGAACTCGACCATGAACTTCTCGGCCGACATCGAGACCACTCGGGCGCCGCGATTATGGGCGAGGAAGGTGTGGCCGATGGCGTGGAGCAAGTGGGTCTTGCCGCGCCCGGTGCCACCATGGAGGAACAGCGGGTTGAACCCCAGGGTCGGCGAGGTGGCGAGGGTCTGCGCAGCGGTCGCCGCGACTTCATTGGCCTTGCCGACGACGAACGTCTCGAACCGGTAGCGCGGGTCGAAATTGGGCGCGTTGGGATCGCGCTCGACCGGGGCTGGCGCCTCCTCGAGAATCAGGAACGGCGAAGGCCGCGGGGCATCGGCCGCGGCGATCACCCGGACATCGCGAACGATCGGCAGAACCGTCTTCCACGCCAAAGCGAGTCGTTCGGAGAAATGCGACGTTACCCAATCGGCCATGAACTGGCTTGGCATGACGATGTCGAGCGCACCGCTGGCGGGATCGAAGGTCCCCAGTTCGGCGGGACGAAGCCAGCCATCGAAGGTGCGTGCACCAAGATCGCGGCGAAGGCCCGACCGAATCGATTCCCAGGCGGCGTCGAGCGGCGTTGCAGTCGACTGAGCATCGGCGGGCATGGCAGACGACGTCACTTCACTGCCCTGCACTTGCCGCCCCTTCCCTGCTTGCCCCCAGACAACAGGCAAAAAGCTGGCGCTGCGAGCGAACCGAGTCGCGCGCGCTGCTTTGTTTTTCCCTCTTGTCCCAGCTGCGGATTCGCACCCGGAAATACGCTTCTGAAATTCTATGCGTCAGGATTCAAGAACCTATTTTTCATAAAAGCGAAATAATGGGACTTGACATAGCAAATGCGGGATATGTCGAACTTTTTAGCGGAAATCAGCCGTTTTCGCGTTAATCGGCTCATTAACCGCCGCGCGAATCGCGGGAATTGCTACGTTTTTTCTACGTAGCAAAAAGCAACGGGCCGCCGGTTGCCCGGCAGCCCGTCGCAAAGTCCATTTCCGGGACAGGATTTTCAGCCGAGCGAAGCGACTCGCTTGCTCAATCGCGAGAATTTCCGCGACGCGGTATTCTTGTGGATGACGCCGCGGGCGACGCCGCGCGCCATTTCCGGCTGGGCCTGCTTCAGGGCCTCGGCGGCATCGGACTTCTTGCCCGACGCAATGGCCGATTCGACGGCCTTGATGAAGGTCCGGATGCGGCCGACCCGCGACCGATTGATTTCCGCGCGATTGGCATTGCGGCGGATGCGCTTCTTGGCTTGCGGCGTATTCGCCATCGAATGAACCTCGTCTCGTCAGTGGCTGCAAAGAAAAACGGCGCAGTGCCATTTAAGGCCGCGCCGAAGCGCGCTCCCCCTACGCCGCAGGGCCGTAAAGGTCAACCTTCGCTCAGTGCTGGCATCTGGGGCAGTAGAAGGTCGAGCGTCCACCCTGGACGATGCGCTTGACCGTCCCGCCGCACCCCTCCCGGCACTCCTGCCCTTCGCGGTCATAGACGTCGAAACGCTTGGAGAAATAGCCGAGTTCGCCATCGGGCGAGGCGAAATCGCGCAGGCTCGATCCGCCGGCGGCGATTGCCTCGACGAGCACGTCGCGGATTGTCCGGACCAGCCGCTCGAGCCGGGCCCGCGATACCGAACCGCCCGAGCGTTTGGGGTTGATCCGCGCCCGGAACAGCGCCTCGCAGACGTAGATATTGCCAAGGCCGGCGATGATCCGCTGGTCGAGCAGAAGCAATTTGATCGCCGCCTTGCGCCCGGCGAGCCGGCGATGAAGCGTGGCCGCTTCGATATCGAACGGCTCCGGCCCAAGCGCGGCGAAGGCGGGCCATGAGTCGATTTCGTCGGTCGCCACCAGATCGAGCGATCCGAAGCGGCGCGGGTCGTTCAAGGCGAGCACATGGCCATCGTCGGTGGTGAGGAGGAAATGATCGTGCTTGTGGTCGTCGCCGGGGTCGATGCGCCACCGCCCCGACATGCCCAAATGAAAAATCAGGCTGTCGCCGCGGTCGGTGTCGATGCGGCCGTATTTTGCGCGGCGCGAGAGAGCGGTGACGGTGGCGCCGGTCAGCCGCTGGCCAAGGTCGAGCGGAAGCGCGCGGCGGAGATCGGCGCGGCGCGCCTCGATCCGGGCGATGCGGCGGCCCTTGAGCACGCGCTCCAGTCCGCGGACGGTGGTTTCGACTTCGGGAAGCTCGGGCATCGATGCCGTCATTGCGAGGAGCGACGCGGCGAAGCAATCCAGTTTTGCCGTCCGCCGGGATTGCTTCCCCCGGCTCAAGCCCGGGGTCGCAATGACGAAAAGACCCCGCTAGAGCCGCGCTCGCAATGGCAGAGAAGGTCAATTTCGGCGACGATCTCGTCAGCCCCGAGGAAAAGACCCGCCGCGTCGGCGCGGTCTTCAGCTCGGTCGCGCGCCGCTACGACGTCATGAACGATCTGATGAGCGGCGGAATGCACCGCTTGTGGAAGAACCGCTTCGTCGCACGGGTGAAGCCGCGCGCCGGCGAGCGCATTCTCGACATGGCCGGGGGAACCGGCGACATTGCCTTCCGCCTGGCCCGGCGCGGGGCACTGGTCACGGTCGCCGACATCAACCCCGACATGCTCGAGGTCGGCAAGGAACGCGCGGCGGGCAAGCGCATTCCGGGGCTCGACTGGTCGGTCCAGAACGCAGAGGCCCTGAGCTTCGCCGATGCGACTTTCGATGGCTATACGATCGTGTTCGGAATCAGGAACGTGACCGACATTCCCGCCGCGTTGAGCGAGGCGCACCGCGTGCTCAAGCGCGGCGGACGTTTCTATTGCATGGAATTTTCGACCAGCGACTGGCCTGGTTTCGCCGAGCTGTACGAGGCGTGGGCGAAGAATGTCATTCCCAGGATCGGCAAAATCGTCGCCGACGATGAGGCGAGCTATCGCTATCTGGTCGAAAGCATCCGCCGCTTCCCCAAGCCTCAAGCGTTCGCGCAGCTGGTGGCCGACGCCGGCTTCGTCCGCGCCAATGCCGAACCGATGCTCGGCGGGCTGGTCAGCATCTTCAGCGGCTGGAAGATTTGACCGCCAGCGTCACCCATCTGTGGCGGCTGCTCAAATGGGGCCGGACACTGGCCCGGCACGGCGCGCTGAGGGGAATCGAGACCGACCCCGCGACCCCGCCGCAAGTGCGGCGGCTGGCGCGGATCGCGCGGTTCGGCGCACGCATTCCCAAGGCCCCCGATTATGCCGCCGCGCTGCAGGAAATCGGCCCGGCCGCGATCAAGCTTGGCCAGACCCTGTCGACCCGGCCCGACCTGGTAGGGGAGGAAGCGGTCGCCAATCTGTCGCAGCTCCAGGACAGCCTGCCCCCCGCTCCTTTCGCCAAGGTGCGCGAGACAATCGAAGCCTCGTTCGGCGTGCCGCTCGAAAGCCTCTATTCTGAATTCGACGAGGTGCCAGTCGGCGCCGCCTCGATCGCCCAGGTCCATCGCGCCCGGACCACCGAAGGCCGCGAAGTGGCGGTCAAGGTCCTGCGCCCGGGAATCGAGGAAGAATTCGCCCGCGCCATCGAGACCTATGAATGGGCCGCGGCCCATGTCGAACGCTATGGCGGCGAGGCCGAGCGGCTGCGCCCGCGCCTGATCGTCGCCCATTTCCGCCAGTGGACGGCGCGCGAGCTGGACCTCCAGCGCGAGGCTGCGTCGGCCAGCGAGCTCAAAGAGAATATGGTCGCCGAGCCCGAGTTTCACGTTCCGGATATTGACTGGCGGCGGACCGCCCGGCGGGTGCTGACGCTCGACTGGCTCGACGGGATCAAGCTCAACGACCGCGAGGCATTGGTCGCCGCCGGTCAGGATTGCGACGCGCTTGCAGCGACCCTCGTTCGCGCCTTCCTGCGCCAGGCGGTGGTCGACGGCTTTTTCCACGCCGACCTCCACCACGGCAATTTGTTCGCGCTCGCCGACGGGCGCATCGCGGCGATCGATTTCGGGATCATGGGGCGGATCGACCGCCGCGCGCGGGTGTGGCTGGCGGAGATTCTCTACGGCCTCATCACCGGCAATTACCGGCGCGTCGCCGAAATCCATTTCGAGGCGCAATATGTGCCGGCGCACCACAATGTCGCCGAGTTCGCGACCGCGCTGCGCGCCGCCGGCGAGCCCATCCGGGGCTTGCCGGTCAAGGACATTTCGGTCGGGCGAATGCTCGAGAGCTTGTTCTCGATCACTCGCGATTTCGACATGCCGACCCAGCCGCATCTGCTGCTGCTGCAGAAAAGCATGGTCATGAACGAGGGCGTCGCGACCGCGCTCAACCCTGACATCAACATGTGGGAAACCGCCGAACCCTTCCTCAAGGAATGGATTCGCGGCGAGCTTGGCCCCGAGGCCTATTACGCCGACCGCATCATCGCCATGGTTCGGGCGCTCAAGAAGCTGCCCCATTTGATCGACAAGATCGACGCCAGCTACCCCGAGCCGGGCGCGGCGCCGCCGGGGCCGCCGCTTGGCGACATCGCGGTGATCGAGCCCGGGCGCGGACTGGGCTATGGGCTAACCGCGCTGATCGCGGCCGCAATAAGCGCGCTGGTGACAGCGGCATTGCTGTTGCGTTAGTCCGCCGCGCTGCGCATCACTGGCGCGGGGGAGATTGAAATGCGCTTTGTCCTGATCCTTGCCACCGCAGCGGCGATTGCCGGGCCGTCCAGTGCGGCCGCGAGCCCGCCACCGGTCGTTTCCGCCGCCACCGCGACCCACGCGCAGCTCGCGTCCTTATTCTCCGAGTGGCGCCAGTTCGTCAGCCCGGCAATGACTGCCGGCCTGCCCAATTACAGTGCCGCCGCAATGGCGTCCAAAAAGGCGGCGCTGCCGGTTTGGCGCAAGCGGCTGGCGGCGATCGACCAAACCGGCTGGAGCGTTTCGGACAAGGATGACGCGCGGCTGTTCGAAGCGGAGATCAATGGCTTCGACTTCTTCCTGCGCACGCTCAAGCCGTGGTCGCGCGACCCCGGTTTCTATCAGACGATATTCGCCGAAATGAGCGATGTTCCAGCTCACGAAGGGCCGTCGGCCGAGCCCAATATCGACCTGTGGAAACTTGCCTGGCCGTTGTCCGCTGCCGACGACGCCCAGCTCGCCGCGTCGCTCCACAACGTGCCGGCGATGCTCGCCCAGGCGAAACGCAATCTCGCCCCAAGCCAGGCGCACGACTTGTGGGCCTTTGGCGACCGCGCCTTCAATGAACAGGCCGACGCACTGGCCGCGCTTCAAGCCGGGACTTTGTCGCTCAACAGCCTCGAGGGGCGGCGGACGGTGGGGCTCGACGGTGCCAGCCCGGCGCTGCGATCCGCGGTGGGCGAGGCGCGCTCCGCGACCGAAGATTTCGCGCTTTGGATCAAGGCCGAGGCGCCGCGCCGCACCGGCCCCTCGGGCATCGGCAAGGATAATTACAATTGGTACCTCAAGAACGTCCTCCTGAGCCCCTATAGCTGGGACGACCAGGTGGTGCTTCTCGAGCGCGAGCTCGACCGTTCGCTGGCGTCGCTGCGGCTGGAGGAAGCGCGCAACCGCAACCTGCCGCCGATCGCCGAAATCAGCGACCCCGTCGCCTACCGCAAGATGGTCGAGGCGCGCACCGCCAAGCTTTACGATCTGCTGATCGCCACCGGCATTTTCCCCGACAAGCCTTATTATCGCGCCGCGCTGGCCGGGCAGATGGGCGTCTATACCCCGCCCGCCGAGCGCAATTTCTTCACCCACGTCACCGCGCTCGACCCGCTGCCCTTGTCGTCCCACCAAACGCATTGGATCGAGCTCGCCCGGCTGCGCAACGAGCCGCACCCGAGCCCGCTGCGCGATACCCCGCCCCTGTTCAACATTTACGAGGATCGGTCGGAAGGGTTCGCAACGGCGATGGAGGAGATCGTCATGCAGGAAGGGCTGTACGACGACATCCCCCACGGCCGCGAGCTGGTGTGGGCGATGCTCGCCAACCGTGCCGCGCGCGGGCTCGCTTCGCTGCGCGTCCAGGCCAATCAGATCGATTTGGCAACGGCCGGCCAGTTCCACGCCCGCTGGACCCCGCGCGGCTGGTCCGACGCATCGAGCAAACTGGTCGGGTTCGAGCAGCTGCTTTATCTGCGTCAACCGGGCTATGGCCCAAGCTATATCGTGGGCAAGGCCGAGCTCGATGAGCTGCTCGCGATCCAGTCGCATCAGGCCGAGCTGCAAGGGCGCCCCTTTTCGCTCGCCGACGCCTTCGCCAAAATCTACGCCGCCGGGATCGTCCCGCCGTCGCTGATCAAGGCGGAAATCGGCGGCGAGGCGGCGCGCTGAGCGGCTAAGCACTCGACTCGCGCAGGGCAGCGCGGCTAGGCCGTTCGAATGGCCCGCATCCTCCTCATCGTCGGCGGTGGAATCGCCGCCTACAAGGCGCTCGAGCTGGTGCGCCTGCTCAAGAAAGACGGTCATGAGGTCACGCCCGTCCTGACCAAAGGCGGCGAGCATTTCATCACTCCGATGAGCCTTGGCACGTTGGCCGAAAGCGCGGTCCACAGCTCGCTGTGGGAATTGAAGGACGAGGTCGAGATCGGCCACATCCAGCTGTCGCGCGCGGCCGATTTCATCCTCGTCTGCCCGGCCACCGCCGACCTGCTTGCAAAAATGGCGGCGGGGATCGCCGACGACCTTGCGACGACTTTGCTCCTCGCCACCGACAAGCCGGTCGTCGTCGCGCCGGCGATGAACGTCCGCATGTGGCTGCACCCGGCGACAGCGCGCAATATCCAGCAACTGGTGGCCGACGGGGTCCAGGTGATCGAACCCGCCGACGGCGAGATGGCGTGCGGCGAGCACGGCCCGGGCCGGCTGCCCGAGCCCCAGGCCATCATCGACTGGCTGAGCGAAAATAGGCTCCTCGCGGCCAAGTGACCCTGGCGGGCAAGCATATCATCGTCACCGCCGGCCCGACCCACGAGCCGATCGACCCGGTGCGGGTGATCGCCAATCGCTCGTCGGGCAAACAAGGGTTCGCGATCGCCCAAGCGGCGGCCGAGGCCGGGGCCAAGGTGACCTTGATCGCCGGGCCTGTGTGGCTGGAGACGCCGCCAGGCGTGCACCGTATCGACGTCGAGACGGCGCTTGAAATGGCGGCGGCGACCGAGGCGGCGCTGCCCGCCGATTGCGCGATCCTGGTTGCCGCGGTGGCCGACTGGCGGGTCGATCCGGCCACCGCCAAGCTCAAGAAGGCGGACGGCCCGCCCGATCTTCATTTCATCGCCAACCCCGACATCCTCGTCGGGCTCGGCCAAAGCCCGCGCCGACCGCGCCTGCTGATCGGGTTCGCCGCCGAGACCGATAATGTGATCGCCAATGCGGTCGCCAAGCGCACGGCCAAGGGCGCCGACTGGATCGTCGCCAATGACGTCGGCAGCGGCGTCATGGGCGGCGATCGCAACCGAGTCGCGCTGATCAGCGGCGACGGGGTCGAGGATTGGCCCGAAGCCTCCAAGGACGAGGTCGCGCGCCGTCTGCTCGAGCGAATCGCCGCCGCCTTAGGCTGAAGCGCAGACCCGGCAATTGGGGTCGGCCGGGATCGTGATCGCCCGCCACGCCAGCTTCTCGCCGTCGAAGAGATGCAATGTGCCCGACGGATCGGGGCCGATGCCGAGCAAGAGGTTGAGCGCCATCAGCGCGGCGAACCCGCCGACGGTCGCGGTCAGCGCGCCAAGGACACCGGCCTCCGCGCAGGTGTCGCAATCCTCGGCATCGAAGGCGTCGCCGACGAAGCAGCGGTAGCAGGGCCTGGCGCGGAACAGCTTGATCTGACCGTGGAACTGGATCGCGGCCGCCGACAGCAAGGGCAGTCCGAGCGTGACGCAGGCATCGCTGATCGCCAGCCGGGTTGCGAAATTGTCGCTGCCGTCGATGACGAGGTCGTGGCCAGCGAGGAGCCTGCCGGCATTGTTCAGCTCAACCCGCTCGGCCAGGGGTTTGACCGCGACGTGGGGGTTCTGTGCGGCGACGAACGCCGCGGCAAGCACGGCCTTGCCTTTGCCCTGATCGGCGGTGCGATACAGTGGCTGACGGTGAAGGTTCGAGTTTTCGACCATGTCATGGTCGATGATCGTCAGCGTTCCGATGCCCGCGCCCGAAAGCGCCGGGATGACCGCGCAGCCGATGCCCCCGGCCCCGACCACCGCGACCTTGGCCGCCTTGAGCTTGTTCTGCCCCACCCCGCCGACCTGCGGCAGGACGATGTGCCGGGCGTAGCGGTCGAGTTCGTCGTCACTGAGATCAAGCATTTCCGTCCGTCCTGAGCGAAGTCGATGGGCGCATCTCGACTACCCTGCGCTCCGCTCGATACGAACGGTTTTTATCGTCCAGTGCTTCCAAAACCACTCGCCCCGCGATCCGTTTCGCCAAGCTCAGCCACTTCATTGAATTGCGCCTTTTGCACCGGCGCCGGGACCAGCTGGGCGATGCGCTCGCCGCGCTTCACGTCGAACGGCTCGTCGCCAAGGTTGGCGAGGATCACTTTGACCTCGCCGCGATAATCCTGGTCGATGGTTCCGGGGGTGTTGAGGCAGGTGATGCCGTGCTTGAGCGCGAGGCCCGAACGCGGGCGGACCTGCACTTCGAAACCCGGCGGAATGGCGATTGCGAAGCCGGTCGCGACCGCATGGCGGGCGCCGGGCTCAAGGGTCAGGTCTTCTGCCGCGACGACATCCATGCCCGCTGCGCCGTCGGTGGCATAAGCCGGAAGGGGCAGGCCCTTCCCGTGCGCCAGGCGCTGGATTTCGATCGCGATCATTTGGCGGCGGCCTTCTTTTTGACCGGAGGCTTGCGCCCGCCTTTCTTCTTGGCCGGCGGGCCCTTGGCGGCGCGCTCGTCGATCAGCCGGATCGCCTCGTCGAGGCCGACATCGCCCGGCTCCATCCCCTTGGGCAGGGTCGCGTTGGTGCTGCCGTCGGTGACATAGGGGCCGTAGCGCCCGGCCATGACCTTGATCTCGCCGCCGCTTCCCGGGTGAGCGCCAAGCACCGCGAGCGGCTCGCGCGCGCCGCCGCTGCGGGCGCCGGCGCTGGCCGCGGCCTCGGCGAGCTTGACCACTGCCGCGTTCATGCCGGTTTCGAACACCTCGGCGGTCGATTTGAGCCGCGCATATTTGCCGTCATGGGCGAGATAAGGGCCGTAACGCCCGATCGACGCGGTGATCGGCAGGCCGCTTTCGGGGTGAGCGCCGATGGTCCGCGGAAGGCTAAGCAACTGCTCGGCAATGTCGGTTGTCAGGCTGTCCTGCGGCACGTCCTTGGGGATCGACGCCCGCTTGCCGTCGCGTTCGAGATAGGGGCCGAAGCGCCCGACCTTGAGTTCGATGT
>JARXKO010000027.1:10136-12490 GCA_030271595.1 Pseudomonadota bacterium
CGCTTGCCGTCGCGTTCGAGATAGGGGCCGAAGCGCCCGACCTTGAGTTCGATGTCATTGCCCAGCTCGGCCGGCGCCGCGGCTTCGCCATTGACCCCGCCGCTCTGCCCGAATTGGCGGGTATATTTGCATTCCGGATAATTGGAGCAGGCGATGAACGCCCCGAACTTGCCGCCGCGCAGCGCCAGCCGGCCGGTGCCGCAATTGGGGCACAGCCGCGGGTCGCTTCCGTCATCCTTGTCGGGAAACAGCCACGGGGCGAGGAACTCATCGATCTCCTGGGTGATTTCGGACGGCTTTTGCTCCATCACTTCGCCCGCCTTGGGCTTGAAGTCGCGCCAGAACGAATCGAGCAATTTCTGCCAGTCGAGCCGCCCGCCCGAGACATCGTCGAGCTCTTCCTCCAGCTCTGCGGTATAATCGAAATTCACATAGCGTTCGAAGAAGCGCTCGAGGAAGGCCGTCACCAGCCGCCCGCTCTCCTCCGGAAAGAAGCGGTTCTTGTCGGTGCGGACATATTCGCGGTCTTTCAGAGTCTGCAGGATCGAGGCGTAGGTCGATGGCCGGCCGATCCCCAATTCCTCCATGCGTTTGACCAGTGACGCTTCGGAAAAGCGCGGCGGCGGCTGGGTGAAATGCTGGGTTGCCTCGACTCCGGTCTTGGCCGGCGCATCGCCCTGGCGCAGCGGCGGCATCCGGCCGCCATCCTCATCGGCCGCATCGTCGCGGCCCTCGTCGTACAGCGCCATGAAGCCGGGAAAGAGCACGACCTGGCCGGTGGCGCGCAAGGTCGCCCGCCCCGCCCCGTCTGATAATTCGACCGTAGTCCGCTCGAGCCGGGCCGAGGCCATCTGGCTTGCAAGCGCGCGGTTGTAGACCAGCTCATACAGCCTGGCGCTGTCGTCCGACCCGCCCTTCGGGCGGTCGAAATCGGTGGGCCGGATCGCTTCATGGGCTTCCTGCGCGTTCTTGATCTTGCTGGTGTATTGGCGAGGCCGGTCGGGGACGTAGCCGGCGTCATAGCGGTTGGCGATCGCCCGGCGGGCGCCACTGACCGCTTCGGGCGCCATGTCGACTCCGTCGGTGCGCATGTAGGTGATCAGCCCGCTTTCGTAGAGGCCCTGCGCGACGCGCATCGTGTGGCTCGCTGAAAAGCTTAGCTTGCGCGCGGCTTCCTGTTGCAGGGTCGAGGTGGTGAACGGCGGCGGCGGGTTCTTGGCAAAGGGCTTGGTTTCGACCGAGGCAATGGTGAAATGCCCCGCCTCGACCGCGGCCTTGGCGGAATCGGCTTGTTCCTTGGTGCCGATCGTCAGCCGGTCGATCTTGTCGCCGTCGAACTGGACCAGCCGGGCAGTGAACGGCTGTCCGTCGGCTTCGAAAGTCGCCGAGACCTGCCAATATTCCTGCGGTCGAAACAGTTCGATCTCGCGTTCGCGGTCGACGATCAGGCGCAGCGTTACCGATTGCACCCGCCCGGCCGACTTGGCGCCGGGGAGCTTGCGCCACAGGATCGGCGACAAGGTGAACCCGACCAGATAATCGAGCGCCCGGCGGGCGCGATAGGCGTCGATCAGATCCTCATCGAGCCCGCGCGGCTTCTTCATCGCCTCGGTCACCGCGGCATTGGTGATGGCGTTGAAGGTCACGCGCTCGACCTTGGCCGGGAGCGCCTTCTTCTGGCGCAGCACTTCCTGGACGTGCCAGCTGATCGCCTCGCCTTCGCGGTCCGGGTCGGTGGCGAGAATCAGCGTATCGGCGTTCCTGGCCTCGTCGGCGATCGCCTTCATCTGCTTGGCGCGGTCGGGCGAGACCTGCCACAGCATGGCGAAGTCGGCGTCGGGATCGACCGAGCCGTCCTTGGGCGGAAGATCGCGGACGTGGCCGAATGAAGCCAGCACTCGGTGCCCCGGCCCCAGATACTTCTCAATGGTTTTCGCCTTGGCCGGCGATTCGACGACTACGAGTTTCAAGCGGTGGAATCCTCACATACGTATACGCGCGATGGTGGCGGCGGCGGAATCCCCCCGTCAAGCGGCGATGCTGACCCGGCCCCCGGCATGGCGGTCGAGGCGGCCGGCCAGATCGAACTCCAGCAGCACAAGCTGAACCTCGGCCGGGGACGCGCCCGACAGGCGCACCAGCTCATCGACCGCGACCGCGACCGGGCCGAGCAGATTCTCGATCGCCCGGCGGTGCTCCTCGCCGGCGTCCTCAGCCGGCCGCGGCGCAAAGGATTCGGGCGGTTCGGCGACCCGCCTGACGGCAGAGGGCTGCAGGACTTCGACCACGTCGGCGGCGCTTTGCACCAGGGTCGCGCCGTCGCGGATCAGCTGGTTGCAGCCCTGGGCGCGCGG
>JARXKO010000028.1:0-7381 GCA_030271595.1 Pseudomonadota bacterium
GCCGGTAGAATTCTTCCGAATTCATCTCTTCGGGCCAGTAATCGGCGCCCGAAAAGCCGTGGTCCCGATCGTGGTCATATTGATAGCCCGAGCCATAGCCGATGTCCTTCATCAGCTTGGTCGGGGCATTGAGGATGTGCGCCGGCGGACTGAGCGAGCCGGTCTCCCTGGCGCTTCGCCATGCTGCTTTCTGAGCGGCGTAAGCGGCGTTCGATTTGGGGGCGGTAGCGAGGTAGAGGCAGGCCTGGACGATCGCCAGCTCGCCTTCGGGGCTGCCGAGGAAATCATAGGCGTCCTTCGCGGCGAGGCACTGAACCAGCGCATTGGGATCGGCGAGGCCGATATCCTCGACCGCTGCCCGGACCAGCCGGCGGAGCACGAACAAGGGCTCCTCGCCCGCGACCAGCATGCGCGCGAGATAGTAAAGCGCGGCCTGCGGGTCGGACCCGCGCAGGCTTTTGTGGAGCGCGCTGATGAGGTTGTAATGGCCTTCGCGATCCTTGTCGTAGACCGGCACCCGGCGATTGAGCAGCTCGGACAATTGCGCCGGCCCGAGCGGCTCTGCGATAGCGACCGCAAACAGGGTTTCGACTTGATTGAGGAGGAAGCGGCCGTCGCCGTCGGCGCTGGCGATAAGCGCATCGCGCGCCGTGGCGGTGACCGGGAGCGGACGGCCGCTGATCGCTTCGGCGCGATCGATCAACTCGCCCAGCGCCCGATGATCGAGCCGATGGAGGATCAACACCTGGCAGCGCGACAGCAGGGCGGCGTTCAATTCGAAACTGGGATTTTCGGTGGTCGCGCCGATGAGGGTCACGGTGCCATTCTCGACGAACGGCAGAAAACCGTCCTGCTGGGCGCGGTTGAAACGGTGGATTTCGTCAACGAACAACAGGGTCTGCTGGCCCGCGCGCGCCGCTTGCCTGGCCTCGGCGAACACCTTCTTGAGGTCGGCGACCCCCGAGAACACCGCGGAAATTGCGACGAAGCGCAGGCCGACCGCGGCGGCGAGCAGGCGCGCGATGCTGGTCTTGCCCGTCCCCGGGGGGCCCCACAGGATCATCGAGGAGAGACGGCCGGCGGCGACCATCCGCCCGATCGCGCCGTCGCGGCCGGTCAGCTGCTCCTGGCCGACGATGTCGCTTAGGTTTTCGGGGCGCAGGCGATCGGCGAGCGGCGCATTGGCCGCGGGTTCGTCGCGCACAGTGTCCGGCGGGGCGATGTCCTCGGCGGCGAAAAGGTCGGGCATGTGGTTGAATTAACGGGGTTTTGAAAGAAATACCACCGATGCTCTTGCACTGATGCATCTAAGATATATCTTAGCTATGTCACAAAGGAGACAAAGATATCATGCATTCTCATCATCACGACGGTTGCGGCTCGCGCGGCCGCGGCTTTTCCTTCGGCGGCCGGGGGCGCGGATTCGGCGCCAGATTTGGCCCCGAAGGATTGCACATCGATTTCGGCGGCGGCCGCGAAGGTCGCGGCGGCTGGGGCGGGGGCCGCCACGGACGGCGCCGGATGTTCGGCTCGGGCGAACTCAAGCTGGTTCTGCTCAAGCTGATCGCCGACCAGCCGCGCCACGGCTATGAACTGATCAAGGCGGTCGAAGAGATGACCGGCGGCGAATATGCGCCGAGCCCGGGGATCGTCTACCCGACCCTGACCTTGCTCGAGGACATGGGCTTCATCACCGAGCAGAAGTCGAAGGAGTCGAAGAAGATTTTCGAAGCGACCGGGGAAGGCCGCGCCCACCTCGCCGAGAACGAGAGCGAGGTCGAGGAATTGTTCGGACGGCTCGAGGAACTGTCCCCCAAGGAAGCGTCCTCGGCCGGCCCGGCGATCGGGCGAGCGGTCAAGAATCTGATGACCGCGCTGAGCCACCGGATCGGCCGCGACGGGCTCGATGAGGACTTGCTGCTGGAAATCGCGGCGATCCTCGACGACGCCGCGCAGCGGGTCGAGCGGGTCAAATAAGCGCGGGCGCGCCTAGCGAGCGGCCATCCGTGCCAGCCGCTCGCGCCGCGCGATCACCCGGCGATAAACGTCGACGACGACCGAATTGATCTCGTCCCAGTCGCGAGTCTTGGCATCGGCGATCCCCGCCTCGCCGTGGCGGCGGCGCAATGCGGGGTCGCGGGCATAACGCTCGAGCGCCGCGGCATAGGCATCGGTGTCGCCGGGCTCGCACAAGATGCCGGTCGTGCCGTCCTTGACCAGGCTGGTCGCTCCAGTCGCTTCGGCGGCAACCACCGGCAGCCCGCATGACATCGCCTCCAGGGTGACATTGCCGAACGCTTCGGTCACCGACGGATTGAGGAAGACGTCGCCGCTGGCGAGCGCGCGGGCAAGGTCGTCGCCGACCTGATGGCCGACGAACACCCCGCTCGGCATCCGCTCCTGGAACCAGGCGCGGGCCGGGCCTTCGCCGATGATCAGCGCATGATGGGCAACCCCGCGTTCGGTCAGCTGGTCGAGCGCCGCAGCGAATTCCTCGAGGCCCTTTTCGAGCACAAGGCGGCCAAGGAAGATCACCGCCAGCTCGTCGTCGGCGATGCCGATGCTGCGCCGCCACTCGAGGTTCCGGCGCTGGGGATTGAACTGCTCGCGGTCGACCCCGCGGCTCCAGATGAAGATGTTGCGGCTCATGCGCTGGGCACGGACCACCGCCGCGGTCGATTCGGCGGGCGCGAGAACCGCGTCGCAGCGGCGGTAAAGCCGCCGCATCGCGGCGCGCAGCGCGGGCTCGAACAGCTGCAAATGGTAATAGCTCAAATAGGTCTCGAAGCGGGTGTGGATCGAAGCAACAGTGGCGATCCCGCGCCGCCGCGCCCAGGTCACGGCGCGGTGCGCGGCGACGTCGGGACTCGAGATATGGACGACATTGGGCGCGAATTCCTCAAGGTCGCGGCGCGCCGCCGCCGAAATTCCGGTCGGGATGCGATATTCGCGCCGTCGCGGAATCGAGACCGAGCGCAAGCCGACCAAATCGCCGGTCGGGGGGAAGGCTGGATGTTCGACTATCGGGGCATAAATCCGCACCTTGGCGCCGTGGCGAAGCAAATAATCGACAAGCCGATTGAGCGCCTGGTTGGCGCCGTCGCGGACGTAATTGTAATTGCCCGAAAACAAGGCGATTCGGAGGTCGGAAGTTTCCATTGGAGACGCGCCTTACCGGCGCGCCCGGCAAAGGCAAAGGCGGCGATGACGAGCACAGCGGCGGAGGCGATCAAAACCGGCTTGCCGGCAGTGGCCGATGCGGACACGCAATTGTTCATCCTCGGCAGCCTGCCGGGCGATGCATCGCTTCATGCCGAGCGTTATTACGCCCACCCCGGCAACCAGTTCTGGCGGCTCCTCGGGGGTGCGATCGGCGAGGCGCTGCAACCGCTCGATTATGCCGCCCGGCTCGACGTTCTTGCCCGCCGGCGCATCGGTCTGTGGGACGTGATCGGTTCGGCGCGGCGCCGGGGCAGCCTCGATCAGGCGATCCGCGATGCCGACCACAACCCGCTCGGGGTTCTGCTCACCGACTTTCCCGAGCTTCGCGCAATCGCCTTCAACGGGGCGACGGCGGCGGCCGCCGGGCGACGGCTTCTGGCGGGCCATGCGCAGTCCTTGACCTTGATCGACTTACCTTCGTCGAGCGCGGCCCACGCTATCGTGTTCGCTGCAAAGGCGGAACGCTGGGCGGCGCTTGGACAATTTTCCGGACGTTGATCGTCCCTAGTCTTGCGCCGGATCGCAGAGACGTTGAAAACGGATGCGATGGACGAGATCGGGGAAATCGACGGCGAGGAGGACGACAAGAACCTGTCGATGGTCGACGAGGCCCTGGTCGCGGGGACGATCGCCAACACCAACGGCCTGCTCGTGATCCTGGCCAAGCTGGTCGCCAAGGGCATTTTCGACCGCGCCGACCTGCAGGCCTTTTCGGACAGTTACTCCAAGCCGCTCGATCACGGCGGGATGCGCGAAAACGAGCTGGTCGGCCAGATGCAGGACCAGATGGAATCGACCCTGGCCGAGCTGATGCGCTTCCTCGCCGAGCGCGAACAAGGGGAATGAGCGCCGCCGCTTGACCTTGACACCATGTCAAGGTGCATAACGTCTGGATGATAAACCCAAACGATCATGATCACGATCATTCGGCCTGCGCCCATGGCCGTCCTGCTGCGCCCGCGGACGTTGCGGCGGGCACGATCTGGACCTGCCCGATGCATCCCCAGATCCGGCGCGACGGACCGGGCAATTGTCCGATCTGCGGCATGGCGCTCGAGCCGCTCGAGCCGACGCTAGAGGAGGGGCCGAACCCTGAGTTGATCGACATGAGCCGGCGCTTCTGGGTCGGCACCGCCTTGACGGTGCCCCTGGTGCTGCTGACCTTGGGCGCGGAACTGATCGGCCTTCACCCGCTGCCCATGGCCCAGTCGATGTGGCTCCAGCTGGCGCTTGCGACGCCGGTCGTGCTGTGGGGCGGATGGCCATTCTTCGAGCGCTTCTGGAGCTCGCTCAAGACGCGCAACCTCAACATGTTCACCCTGATCGGACTCGGAGTCGGGGTTGCCTACGGATACAGCCTGGTGGCGACCCTCGCGCCGGGGCTGTTCCCGCCAGCGCTGCGCACCATGGACGGGCTGGTCCCGGTCTATTTCGAGGCGGCGGCGGCGATTACCACATTGGTGCTGCTCGGCCAGGTGCTCGAACTGCGCGCGCGTTCGGCCACCGGCCAGGCGATCCGCGCCTTGCTTGGCCTCGCGCCCAAGACCGCCCGGCGGGTCAATGCCGACGGCAGCGAAGACGATGTGCCGCTCGACCAGGTCATGGTCGGCGATGTCCTCCGAGTCCGCCCGGGCGAAAAGGTGCCGGTCGATGGCGAAGTGACCGACGGCCGCAGCGCGGTCGATGAATCGATGATCAGCGGGGAGCCGGTGCCGGTCGAGAAGAGTACGGGCGCCGCAGTCACCGGGGCGACCGTCAACGGCACCGGCGCGCTGCTGATGCGCGCGACCCGAGTCGGCAAGGATACGATGCTGTCGCAGATCGTGCGCATGGTCGCCGCGGCGCAGCGCTCGCGCGCGCCGATCCAGGCGCTGGCCGACAAGGTTTCGGGCTGGTTCGTGCCCGCCGTCGTACTCGTCGCCATCGTCACCTTCATCGCCTGGTCGCTGCTCGGGCCCGAGCCGCGGCTCAGCCATGCGCTGGTCAATGCGATCGCGGTGCTGATCATCGCCTGCCCGTGCGCGCTCGGGCTTGCGACGCCGATGTCGATCATGGTCGGTACCGGGCGCGGTGCGTCGGCCGGGGTGCTGGTCAAGAATGCCGAAGCGCTCGAGCTGATGGAAAAGATCGACACTCTGGTGATCGACAAGACCGGCACATTGACGCTGGGCAAACCCAAGTTGATCGAGGTCGTGGCCGCTGCGGGGTTCGAGGAGACGGACGTGCTGCGCCTGTCCGCGGCGCTCGAGCGCGGAAGCGAGCATCCGCTGGCGGCGGCGATCGTCGCCGGCGCGGAGGAACGCGGAATCGCTCTTCCGGCCGCAAGCGACTTCGCCTCGCTGACCGGCAAGGGCGTGTCGGGAGTGGTCGACGGGCGCAAGGTGGCGCTCGGCAATGCCGCTTTGCTGACCGGGCTCGGAGTTGACCCGGCGCCGCTCGAACCGGCCGCCGACGGCTTCCGCGCCGATGGCCAGGGCGCGATGTTCGTGGCCGTGGACGGCAAGCTTGCGGGACTGCTCGTGGTCGCCGACCCGATCAAGGACAGTGCGATCGAAGCGATCAAGGCGCTGCGCCAGGCCGGCATCCGGGTGGTGATGATGACCGGCGACAATCAGCGCACCGCCGCGGCCGTCGCGCGCAAGGTTGGCGGCATCGACGAGGTCGTTGCCGACGTTCTTCCGGAGCAGAAGCAGGCCAAGGTCGAGCAGCTGCGCAGCGCGGGCCGCCGCGTGGCGATGGCTGGCGACGGCATCAACGACGCCCCGGCGCTGGCCGCGGCCGATGTCGGCATCGCCATGGGCACCGGCACCGATGTGGCGATGGAAAGCGCCGCGGTCACGCTGGTCAAGGGTGACCTCGGCGGGATCGTCCGGGCCCGCCGGCTGAGCCGCGCGGTGATGCGCAACATCCGCCAGAACCTGTTCTTCAGTTTCGTCTTCAACGCCGCCGGCGTACCGATCGCGGCGGGGGTGCTGTATCCGTGGTTCGGCCTGCTTCTGAGCCCGGTCATCGCTGGTGCGGCAATGGCGTTCAGCTCGGTCACCGTGATCGGCAATTCGCTGCGGCTGAACGGAGCGCGACTGTGAAGATCAGCAAGGCCGCGGCGGCAAGCGGGATCAGCGAGCGAATGATCCGCCATTATGAGCAAATCGGGCTGGTCGCCCGGGCCGCCAGACGCTCCTCCGGCTATCGCGATTATGGCGACAACGACCTCCATATCCTGCGCTTTATCGGCCGCGCCCGCGATCTCGGCTTCTCGGTTCCCGAGATCGGCAAACTGCTCGAATTGTGGCACGACCGCAGCCGTGCCAGCGCCGACGTCAAGGAGCTTGCACTGGCCCGCGCCGCCGAGCTCAAACGCAAGGAACGCTCGCTCCATGAAATGCGCTGCGCGCTCGAGGCGCTGGCGCAGGGCTGCCACGGCGATGATCGCCCCGATTGCCCGATCCTCGGTGGCCTCGAAGGAACGCCTCAAGCCTCCTGCGATGAGCGGGCGGTGATGACCGCCCGGCCGCTGTGGCGCGGCGATGCCATTGCGGCGAGTTCATCCGCGCTTAAGGCCGCCGGGCGCGACAACCGGCGGACAATTCCTTACAGTGACGATGATGATCGCTAGATTGACCCGAATGATCCTGGCCCTGGCCGTGATGGTCATGCCGTTCGGCATGGGCCAGGCCGCGGCAGCGCCGGTGACCGCCATGGCCGGTCATTCGATGACCGCGATCATGGCCGGTCCGGGACTCAATCACTGCCCCGGTCATTCGTCGAACTCGGCCAAGGGTCTGGCCGGCGATTGCACCATGGCCTGTTCCGCGGCGCTTCCGGCAGCACCGCTCGCCCGCCACGGGCCGCCAGTGCCGTTCGCGGCAAGCCATGGACGGCCATCGATTTCCGCCCGGCTTCTCGGGCTCGTGCTCGAAATCGCCACCCCGCCGCCGCGGATCGCCTGAGCTTTCGATCTTTCGCACGAATTCGAAACTCAGGAGACAAACCATGATTATCTTGATCGCGACCGCAGCGCTTGCCGCGGCCCAACCTGCTGCGCCGGCCCCGGGCGTCCATGCCCAACATCAGGCGATGGCACCAATGGCCGGAATGGCACCCATGGCCGGAATGGCATCGATGGACAGCCCGCCGGCAGCCATGGCCGATTGCTGCA
>JARXKO010000028.1:7481-12187 GCA_030271595.1 Pseudomonadota bacterium
ATGGCCGGAATGGCATCGATGGACAGCCCGCCGGCAGCCATGGCCGATTGCTGCAAGGACATGATGGCCAAGATGCACGCGGGCCATGACCTGCAGCACCAAGAGCCAATCAAGCACTAGCTCGACCCTATGCGAGGGAGGCGCCGCTTGTTCGAGCGGCGCCTCTTGAGGAGATTCACAGTGATAATTCGACACTTTGATGGCGCCAGCGCGCCTGCGCTCGCGGCCCGGTTCGCGCCCGCTGCAGCGCCGCTTGCGGCCTTCGGTACAGCCGCCAACGAGCGGGGGCCGGCATGATTTCGATCGACCGGCGCGGTTTCCTCGCGGGAAGTGCAGCAGCGGCCAGCGTGACCGGGATCTATCCGGCCTGGGCGAGTACCATGAGCCATGGCAGCGCGGGCAAGGGTTCCGCCACGCTCAGCGGCGGCGAGGTCGCATTGACGATCGCCAATTCCGCCTTCCAGGTGAATGGCCGCACCGGCCATGCGGTGACGATCAACGGCACCGTCCCGGGGCCCTTATTGCGGTTCAAGGAGGGCCAGCGGGCGCGGATCACGGTCCGCAACGAGCTCGACGAGGATACATCGATCCACTGGCATGGAGCGCTCGTGCCCTTTGCGATGGACGGGGTTCCGGGCATCAGTTTCCCGGGCATCAAGCCGCGATCGACCTTCGTCTACGACTTCCCGGTCATTCAATCGGGCACCTACTGGTACCACAGCCATTCGGGGCTGCAGGAGCAGATCGGCCATTACGGCCCGCTGATCTTCGATCCCGCCGAGCCCGATCCGGTCCACTACGACCGCGAGCACGTCATCGTGCTGTCGGACTGGAGCTTCATGCACCCGCATCTGATTTTCGCCCGGCTCAAGCAGGAGGGCGGCTTCTTCAACCGTCACAAGCTGACCTTGATGGACCGGGTCAACGGCACCAACCCGCTGCCGCCCGAAGAGCGCGCGATGTTCGCGCGGATGCGGATGGACCCGACCGACATCGCCGATGTCACCGCCGCGACCTACACCTATTTGATCAACGGCCACTCGCCCGCGGAGAATTGGACCGGACTGTTCAGCGCCGGCGAGCGGGTTCGGCTGCGGATCATCAACAGCGCCACCCAGACGATTTTCAACTTCCGCATCCCGGGTCTGCCGATGACCGTCGTCGCGGCCGACGGGATCAACGTGAAGCCGGTCGAAACCGACGAGTTCCAGATCGGCAATGCCGAGACTTACGACGTCATCGTCACGCCTGGCGACCGCGCGTACACCATCGTCAGCGAAGGCATCGACCGTTCGGGGATGGCCGTCGCCACCCTCGCGCCCAGCGCCGGGATGCGCGCCGCGGTGCCGCCGCTGCGTGAGCCCCCGGTGCTGACCATGGCCGATATGGGCATGAGTCACGGCGGCGGCGACAGCGGCCATTCGGACATGGCGGGCATGGCCGGAATGGCGGGCATGGACCACAGCGCCGCCGGGGGTTCGGCCTCGGCAGGGGCGCCGTCCGCCTCTGCGCCAATGGACATGAGTGCGATGAACATGCGCGACAAGTCGACCGTCGATTTCCCGGTCGGGGTCGGGGTCGACATGATCGCGCCCATGCCGGCCGACCGCACCGGCGACCCCGGTATCGGCCTTGGCAATGTCGGGCACCGGGTCCTCAACTATCGCGATCTCGCTGCGCTCAAGCCGTTCCCAGACCAGCGCCCGCCGACCCGGCGGATCGACATCCACCTGACCGGCAACATGGAACGCTACATGTGGTCGATGGACGGCCAGAAGCTGAGCGAGTCGCCCGAGCCCTATCGCTTCGAGCGCAACGAGCGGGTGCGGATGCGGCTCATCAACGACACCATGATGACCCATCCGATGCACATCCACGGGCATTTCTGGCAGCTGGTCAACGGCCACGGCGCCAACCAGCCGCTCAAGCACACCGTGCGCGTGCTTCCGGGAAGCTTCGTCGACCTCGACATGACCGCCGACGCGCCCGGAGACTGGGCGTTCCACTGCCATTTGCTCTATCACATGCATGCCGGGATGATGCGGGTGGTCAAGATCCGCCCGCTTGAAGGGGACCAGGCATGAAGCGCCTGTCTCTGTTCCTCGCGGCGACCGCGCTGACCGCGTCTCCGGCGCTGGCGCAACAGTCGGGCCACTCCATGCAGGGCATGTCCATGCCTGGAATGACGATGCCGATGCCGGCCAAGAAACCCGCGGCGAAAAAGGCCTCGCCCGCGCCAAAGAAGAAGACGGCGGCGAAGAAGCCCGCTGCCAAAAAAGGGGGTGCGGCGAAAACTGCAAAAGCTGCGGCCGGCAAACCCGCGGCCCGCGCCACAGCGCCCGATCAGCATGACATGACGAATATGCCGGGCATGACCACGCCCGCCGATCCGAACTCCGGTCAAGATATGTCGCAAATGCCGGGCATGGCGATGCCGGCGGATCCGCACGCCGGTCATGACATGGCGCCGATGCCGGGCATGGCCGCACCCGAGCCGCCGCTCGGCCCGCCGCCGGCAGCCGCGTTCAAGGGGCCGCAAAACGCCGCGGACACGGTGTGGGGCGGGGCGGCGATGGAACCTTCGCGCGCATTTCTGCTGACCCGGGAGCATGGCGCGATGCGCGTCGCCAAGCTGCTCATCGACCAGGCCGAGACCCGAGTCAGGAACGGCCGCGACGGCTATTTCGTCAACGCCGAGGGCTGGTACGGCGGCGACATCGACAAGCTGTGGCTCAAGACCGAGATCGAAGGCGCTTACGGGAGCAAGCCCGGCCAGGCCGAAGTCCAGGCGCTGTGGAGCCACGCCATCGATCCGTGGTTCAACCTGCAAACCGGAGTCCGGATCGACACCGAGCCCCGGACGACCGGCCGTCTGGCGGTTGGAGTCGAAGGCCTGGCCCCGTATTGGATCGAGGTCGATGGCGCCGCTTTCCTGTCGACCAGGGGCGACCTCACCGCCCGGTTCGAGGCCAAGCATGATCTGCGCATTACCCAGAAACTCCTGCTCCAGCCGCGCGGCCAGCTCGACTTCGCGCTTCACGACATCCCCGAGGAACGCGTTGGATCGGGCCTGTCCAAGGTCGAACTCGGCGCCCGCCTGCGCTATCAGATCACGCCCAACTTCGCGCCCTACATCGGGATCGTTTACGAACGCGCCATCGGCCATACGGCGCGGTTCGTCCGCGCCGCCGGCGATGATCCGGGGGGGCTCGAGTTTGCGGTCGGTGTGCGGACCTGGTTTTGATCGAACGCCGTCCCTGAATCTATTCAATCGATTGGAGAAGTCAGATGCCCAAAGGCAAGTTTCTCGATTTGCACCGCCATTTGCCGAGCACCGCGTTCGTCCTCATCCTGATGATGGCGATCGCGGGCTTCGCCGGGGCGTTCATTTATGGCGGGATCTATAATATCGGCGCCGACGCCCCGCATTCGGGCTTCGTCTACATGACCCTGGAAAAATTCCGCGATAAGGCGATCGCGCATCATTCGCGCAATATCGCGGTCCCGGCCGATCTCAACGATCCCAAGCGCATCGCGTCAGGGGCCGGTTTGTACCAGGAAATGTGCACCGGCTGTCACCTTGGCCCAGGCTTGGAGAAGTCCGAGCTCAGCCAGGGGCTGTACCCGTCCGCGCCAGAGCTCGCGAGCGACTCCGACCTTTCGCCGCAGCAGCAGTTCTGGACGATCAAGCACGGGGTCAAGCTCAGCGCCATGCCGGCGTGGGGCAAGACCCACAGCGATCAGCTGATCTGGGACATGGTCGCGTTCATCCGCACCCTGCCCAAACTGTCGCCACAGCAATATCAGGCGGCCGTCGCCAGCGCCCCGGCCGATCACGACGAAATGATGAAGGACATGAACATGCAGATGCCGGGCACCCCGGCAAAACCCGAGGCAGCGCAGGAAGTCGGGCATTCTCACACCCATTGATTGGGTCATTCAACGAGGGAGCGACCATGGAACAGGGCAATATGGGGCAAGGCGGAATGAGCGGCGCAACCATGCGCGGGCACTATTGGATGTTGGTGCTCAACATCGCCGTCAGCACGGCCATCATGTACGTGTTGATGTTCGGGATGATTTTCAGCTTTGCGGAATTCTATAACAATTTCAATATGTTCTACATGGCGCTAACGATGGCCATGCCGATGGGCATCGTGATGCTGGTGCTGATGCGGTCGATGTATTCGGACCAGCGGTTGAACCTCATTCTCTACGGTCTATTCGCCGCCGTGCTGGTGCTTGCGTTCGTCGCCGTCCGGACTCAGGCGCTGGTCGGCGACAAGCAGTTCCTGCGCTCGATGATCCCGCACCATTCGGGCGCGGTATTGATGTGCGAGCAAGCGAAGCTCAGCGATCCCGAAATCAAGCAGCTGTGCAGCGGGATCATCCGCTCGCAAACCCAGGAGATCGACCAGATGAAGGCCATCCTCAAGCGCCTGTGAAGCGCCTGCGCCGGCGCCGCGAACCGCTGGCGCAAAGTTGACGATCGCCGCTTCGCCTCACATATGGCCCGCTCGCTTACCAGCGGCCCCTTCGTCTAGCGGTTAGGACGTCGCCCTCTCACGGCGAAAACACGGGTTCGATTCCCGTAGGGGTCACCACTGCATTTCCGCTTCCGGTTTGCTATATAAGCGCGATGAGCAACGATCCGCATCTCGACCAGGCAAGCGCAATCATCGCCGCCGCGCGCGCCGACGAAGCCA
>JARXKO010000029.1 GCA_030271595.1 Pseudomonadota bacterium
ATCCCGCACACCGCGATCATCCCGCGCAACAAGGACCGCATCGGCGAGGCGCTGGCGAGCTTCCTCAAGGAAAATTTCCTCATCCCATCGGTCGTCGCCAGGCGCATGCGCAACATCGATGTCGCCGGTGCCGCCGGGCGCTTCCTCAAGACCCCGGCCGGCGAGGGCACGCGCATCCGCGCCGGCGCCTCGCGCCTCATCGCCGACATTTTCGAAGGCCTCGACGACGAGCGGCTGGGCGGCATCGTCAAGGGCGCGATCGCCACCCGCCTGCGCAACATGGAGGTATCGCCGCTGATCGGCCATGCCCTTGCAAGCGCGATCAACGAGGACCGCCACGTGCCGATGCTCGAGGCCGCGATCCGCTGGACCGCGCGAACGCTCGAAGCGAACGAGACTCTGATCCGCGACATGGTCAAGAAAAAGGCCAATTGGGTGCTCAAGCTGGCCGGGCTCGACGCCAAGCTCGCCGATGCGATCATCAACGGCTTCAAGAAGCTTGCCAGCGAGATGTCGGAAGACCCCGCCCATCCGGTCCGGCTCAAGGTCGAGGAGGCCTTGGCGCAACTCGCCAACGATCTCCAGACCAAGCCCGAAACCCGCGCCCGGGTCGAAGCGATGAAGGATCAGCTCCTCGACAATAAATCGGTCGGGCTGTGGCTCGATACCTTGTGGCAAAAGGGGCGCGAGGCGATCATTCGCGCCGCTCGCAACCCCGATGCGGTGATGGCCGGCAAGCTTGGCGAAGTCCTCCGCTCGATGGGCGGGACGCTCGAGAGCGACCCGCGCATCCGCTCCGCGATCAACCAGTTCGCGCGCCGCGCCACCGTCGGCATGGCGGCAAGCTACGGCGGCTCGATCGTCAAGCTGGTCAGCGAGACCATCCGCAGCTGGGACGCGCGCACCGTCACCGCGCGCCTCGAGGCCGCGGTTGGCCGCGACCTCCAATATATTCGGATCAACGGCACCCTGGTTGGCGGGCTGGTCGGCCTCGCCCTTTACGCGCTGGACCGGCTGTGAGCGTCCCGCCGCTCGAAGAACAGGTCTCGGAGCTTCGCGCCGCTGCCGGCGCCAGCGTTCGCCCGCTCCTCGAAGCGGTGCCGGGCATGGTCCGCTTCACCACCGGACTGGCCGAGATCTTCATGCTGGAGAATTTCATCGATCAGGCGGCCTGCGACAGTTTGATTGAATTGATCGATGAAAATTGCCAGCCGTCGCCGATTTTCGAGGCCGAGGGCTATGACTCGCAATATCGCAACAGCTCGACCTGCAATCTGTTGCGCTGGGACCCGCGCGTCAAAGCGGTCGACGATGCGATTGCATCGCTGCTCGGCCTCGCCCCCGAATTTGGCGAGACCGTCCAGGGTCAGCGCTACGAAGTCGGCCAGCAGTTCAAGCAACACGCCGATTTCTTCTTTATCGACCAGCCCTATTGGCCGGAGGTCGCCAAGCACGGCGGCCAGCGGACGTGGACGGCGATGGTCTTCCTCAACGAGCCCGAGGGTGGCGGCGCGACCACGTTCCCAACGCTTGGGATCAGCGTCGCGCCCCAGCGCGGCAAGCTGCTCGCATGGAACAACATGAACCGCGACGGCGCGCCCAACATCATGACCATGCACGAGGGGACGACTGTCACCGAGGGCCGCAAATATATCGTCACCAAATGGTTTCGCGAGCGGCCCTGGCTGTGATCGCAGGCGACGAAGCGCCCTAGCCCCCGCCGCGGCGCTCGATCGTCGCTCCAACCGCCGAAAGCTTGTCCTCGAGCCGCTCATAGCCGCGGTCGAGGTGATAGACTCGCAGCACTTCGGTTTCGCCTTCGGCCGCGAGCCCGGCGATGACCAGGCTCATCGACGCGCGCAAATCGGTCGCCATGACCTGGGCGCCGGTCATCTGCCGAGGTCCGTGGACGATCGCCGAGCGCCCGTGGACCTCGATCTCCGCGCCCATCCGGCGCAGTTCGGGGACGTGCATGTAGCGATTTTCGAAGATCGTCTCCTCGAGGAAGCTCTGGCCTTCGGCGACGCATAGCATCGCCATCAATTGCGCCTGCATGTCGGTGGCGAAGCCGGGGAAGGGCGCGGTCGACACCGCCACGGGCTTTAGCGGCTGGTCCGCAGTCACCCGAACGCCGGTGTCGGTGAACTCAAGCGCCAGGCCGGCCTGGGCGAGGACGTTGTTGGTGGCAAGCATTTCGTCGGGCCGGGCGCCGATCAGGTGGATCGATCCGCCGGTGATGCCCGCCGCGCAGGCGTAGCTGCCGGCCTCGATGCGGTCGGGCATGACGTCGTATTCGCAGCCGTGGAGCCCCTCGACCCCATCGATGATCAGGTGCGACGATCCGATGCCCTCGATGCTCGCGCCCATGGCGACAAGGAGGTTGCAGAGGTCGACGATTTCGGGTTCGCGGGCGGCGTTGAACAATTGCGACCGGCCGCTGGCGAGGACCGCGGCCATCAACGCATTTTCGGTTGCTCCGACCGAAACCACCGGAAAGCTGTAGTCGCCGCCGCCGATCCGGCCGTTGGGCGCGGTCGCCTTCACGAAACCGGCGGCGATCTCGATCTCGGCGCCCATCGCTTCGAGTGCACGTAAATGGAGGTCGATCGGGCGGTCGCCAATGGCGCAGCCGCCGGGCAGCGATACCGTCGCCTCGCCCATCCGGCCAAGCATCGGCCCGAGCACCAGGATCGAGGCGCGCATCTTGCGCACCATGTCATAGGGCGCGACGGTCGAGACGATATCGTCGGCGGTCAGGGTCATCCGCCGGCTGGCGTGGCCGCGGCGGGCGCCGGCAACCTTGGTCGATACGCCGAGTTCGTTGAGCAAATGGCCGAAGCTGTCGACGTCGGCGAGCCGCGGCAGATTGCCGAGCGTGAGCTTGTCGGCGGTCAGCAGCGCGCAGGGCAGCAAGGTCAGCGCGCTATTCTTCGCCCCGCTGATGTGGATGTCGCCCTCGAGGCGCTTGCCGCCCTGGATCCAGATACTGTCCATGGTCGCGCTTTAGCGCGTGACGGGGGCGTTACAAGAAGCCGTCATTGCGAGGAGCGAAAGCGACGGAGGCAATCACTGACGCGGCGCTGGGTTGCGTCGCTGACGCTCGCACTGACGATAAGCTACGCTTTCTCGAGCGTGCATTGCAGCGGGTGCTGGTTTTCGCGGGCGAAGTCGATCACCTGGGTGACCTTGGTTTCGGCGACTTCGTAGGTGAACACCCCGCACACCGCGACTCCGCGCTGATGCACCTGGAGCATGACCTTGGTCGCGTCCTCGATGCTCATGGCGAAGAAATTCTGCAGGACGAGGACGACGAATTCCATCGGCGTGTAATCGTCGTTGAGCATGAGCACTTTGTAATTGCTCGGCTTCTTGGTCTTGGGCCGGGTGCGCGTGACGACTCCGGTCTCGATGTCGTCGAGCCCGTCATCGCCCTTGGGGCCGGCCATCACACTGTCACGCTCGCTCATGCTCGGCCAAGATATGGCACTCGGGCCAGCGGCGGCAAGGCGGCTTGGCCCGGCCAAGCGCAAAAAAATTGGCGGCCGCTCCACGTACAAGGGAGCGGCCGCCAGCAATCATTGCCTGATTTTAGGAGGGGAGAGGGTCAGGCAACGAGAGTGTTGAAGCGCTCGGCATTGGCCGAAGCGCGATTCTGGAGCGGCTGGAACGCTTCACCGGCAAGCTTGACCATGGTCTCGGTCAGCTTCGAGCCTTCGGCGACCATGCGGTCGAACGAAGCCCGGGCGAATTCACCCTGCAGCTGCATATATTCGGTCGGCGACTTGGCTTCGGCGAGCGAACGGATCGCGGCCGAGGCCTGAGCGACACCGTCCCGCCCGGTCGCGACCACGTCCTGGCCGATCGAGCGGGCGCCTTCAGCGGCAACGCGGCTGGCTTCGACGATCGCTTCGACATTGGCGCGGGTCAGATCGGCGAGTTCTGCGGCGACCTTCTGGCTCTTCTTGGCGACGTCCTGGCTACGTTCGCCGGCCTGGCTGAACATCGACTGGAACGGGGTAAACGCCGGAATCGAGTCAAAGCCGTTGAACAGATTGTTGGTGGTCTTCATGATGGTCTTCCTTTCCTGAGCCGCGGCAGATTTCAGCGCGACGTTGATCTTGCGGGCGGCGGTGGTGCGCTTGGCAGTCGCCTTCCGGACATATTTGCGCACGGCAGCCTTGGGAGCCGCCGACTTGCGCTTGGACTTGCGACCGGTGCCATTGCGGCTGCCGGCCGGACGACCGCGCTTGGCGGTCTTGATCGCGTCGTTGGCCGGTGCAGCCGGGGCGGCGATCACAGCGGTTTCAGCCTTGGCCGGAGCCTCGACCTGGTCCTGAACCGCAACCTGGGTTTCGTCGGTCATTGAAAAACTTCCTCTCTTTGCTGCGATGCAACATATACATTGCGCTGCAGCATTTCAAGAGGAAATTGTGCGCTGCACAATGAGCCGCTTGACGGCGATGGCGCGCGCGAAGCAAGAGCGGTCATGGACCCTGCCCCGACCGATCTTTCGAACCTTCAGCGGCGCGGCCTGCTGGTCGTTCTGTCGTCGCCGTCCGGAGCCGGCAAGACGACGATTTCGCGGCTGCTGCTCAAGGCCGACCCCGGCATCGCCATGTCGGTCAGCGCCACTACCCGGCCCAAGCGGCCGGGCGAGACTCACGGCCGCGACTATCATTTCGTCGACGACGGTGAATTCCAGCGCATGGTCGAGGCCGATGAATTCGCCGAATATGCGACCGTCTTCAACCACCGCTACGGCACCCCGGCGGCCCCGGTCAGGGCCGCGGTCGAGGCCGGTCACGACATCCTGTTCGATATCGACTGGCAGGGCACCCAGCAGCTCCATTCGGCGATGGGCGACGATCTGGTGCGGATCTTTATCCTGCCACCATCAATGACCGAACTTGAACAGCGCCTGCGCGCCCGCGGCACCGACAGCGACGCAGTAATCGAGGAGCGCATGCACCGAGCCGAGGGCGAGATCAGTCACTGGGCCGAATATGATTATGTGCTGATCAACGACGAGATGGAGCGCTGCCTCGCGCAGGTTCGCTCGATCGTCGCCGCCGAACGCCTGAAGCGCAGCCGCCAACTTGGCCTGGTCGATTTCGTCCGCCGGCTGGCCAGCCCGGCTTAGTCCCGAAGCAGCTTCAAAAACCGTGCCGCGGCGAGGAAATCGTGGCGGCGGTTGGCGAGCGCTTCGACCGCTTCTTCGTCGGTGCCCCATCGATCGATCTGCCAGCGCTCATCGACGCTGACCGCTGCCCACGCTTCGTCGCCGGTCAGCGCCTCGTCGACCACTCCAAGCGCCGCCACCAGCGACCCGCCGATCGTCACCAGCGGCGACAGCGCCGCGAGCTCGAATGCGCCCAACTGCCGCACTTCATGCGCCAATCGGTCGACGGTCGCCGGGGGCTGGGCGATGTGGGTCAAGCCGGTGGTGACGTTGAAATCGACATCGAAGCGCCGCCGCGCCCAAGCGAGGAGAGCATCCCACGCCGCCGACTGCAGCGCGACCAGCGCGCTCGGCCCCTCCGCGCGATAGCAAGCGAGGTCGGCCTCGGCATATCCGGCAATGCCGGCTGCAAAGGCGCGCGGGTCGGGTGCGACATGGTCGATCGCGGCATTGGCCAGCCCCGTCAGGGGCATCGCCGTGGGATTAATCTCCGCGCCCGCCGCGGCCCACTCTGCGGCAACCGCTTCGGCGAGTTGCGCATTGGGCAGCATCAGCGGCGCCCGTGCCGGGGTTTTCAGCGGCTTGCCGTCGAGCGCGATCGCCCAGCCGCCGGCCTCCGCGACCACTGCCACCGCCGTCCAGAACCGCTTCACTCCTGCTCCCGCCCCCAGATTTTCTTGAGCAGGCGCGGGGCGAAGATCGCGTCCATCGCCCCCAACAAGGCGACAATCGCGCCGATTTGGGGCCAGCCGCCGGGCCGCAGCACGTCGGCATAAGCGATCGCCACGCCGAGCAGGAATATGGCAAGGCCCATCAGCCGCACGAGCATGAATATGGCGAAGCGCCTCCGCCACAGGGCTTCGTCCTTATCGGCATCATCCATCGGTCCGGCTCCGCGCAAATGGGAGAATGTCGGCCGGCGTTTCGGCGACGGTGACCGCACCGGCGCGCACTAGCTCGGCGCTGTCATGATAGCCCCAGGCGACCCCGACCGGGACCGCACCGGCCGACACCGCCATGGCCATGTCATAGCTGGTGTCGCCGATCATCAGGCAGTCCGCGGCTGCGGCACCCGAATCGGCCAGCGCCTCGAAGATCATCGAGGGATGCGGCTTGGACGGGTGACGATCGGCGGTCTGGAGCGAGACGAAGCGGGCGTGGAGGCCGTGCGCCTCGAGGCAGTGGCGCAACCCGCGGTCGGATTTGCCGGTGGCGACCGCGAGCAGCCAGCCGTCACCCTCGAGCGCGTCGAGCAGCTCGAGAATCCCCGGATAGAGCGGCTCCTCCACCCGCCCCGCCGCGCGCAGTCCGATGAACTGCTTCTTATAATCTTCCGCCAAAACGAGATGTTCCTCGCGGGTCGCATCCGGGACCAGCCCGGCCATCGCCTCGGTCAGGCTGAGGCCGATCACGCGCCTCCCGACACTCGGCGGCGGCACCGCAATCCCGTGCTGCTCGAAGGTCAGCCCCAGCGCCTCGGTAATCGTCGCGCCGCTGTCGACCAGTGTTCCGTCGCAATCGAAAATCGCCAGCCTGGTCATGGTTTGGGCTTGGGTTTGGGCTTGGGTTTGGGCTTGGGCTTGGGCTTGGGCTTGGGCTTCGCTGTGGAAGCCGGCTTGGCGCCGCGCCTTGGCTTGGCCGCCGGGTCCGTCCCCCGCGATCGCCGCTCGCCCTTGCGCTCGCGGCGCCGCGCCTTGGCCGCAGCGGCGACCTTTTTCTGCTTCGCCGCCGGGCCCGCGACCGGCTCGTCGAGCGGCATCATGTCCCCGGCCATGGGCTCGAAGCCGATCATCTTGAGGCTTTCGGCGAAATGCGGAGGGAGCTCGGCGGTGACGTCGATCTTGCCGCCCCCGGGCGCGTCGATCCGGAGCCGGCGCGCGTGGAGGTGAAGCTTGCGGCTGATGCCGCCGGTGAGGAACGCCTCGGGCCCGCCATATTTGGCATCCCCGACGATCGGATTGCCGATCGCCGCCATATGCGCGCGCAGCTGGTGGGTGCGCCCGGTGAGCGGCTGAAGCTCGACCCAGGCGGCGCGGTTGCCGGCGCGGTCGATGACCCGGAAACGGGTCTTGGCGGGCTGTCCATGCTCATGGTCGATATGCATTTTCTCGCCGCCGGTGCCGGGCTGCTTGGCCAGCGGCGCATCGACCATGCCCTGGTCGGCATCGGGCACGCCGGCCACCAGCGCCCAATAGACCTTGCGCGCGGTTCGGCCAGCGAAGCTCTTCGCGAAATGCCCCGCCGAGCGAGCGCTGCGCGCAACCAGCAGCGCCCCCGACGTGTCCTTGTCGAGCCGGTGGACCAGCTTGGGCCGGCCAAGTTCGTCATCGGCCAGTCCGTCGAGCAGGCGGTCGAGATGCTGACTGGTCTTGGTGCCGCCCTGGGTCGCGAGGCCCGGCGGCTTGTTGAGAACGAAGGCGTATGCGTCGCGATGGATGACCATCTCGCGCACCATTTGCTCTTCCTCAGGAGTCAGCGCGATTCGAACGCGCTCGGGCCGTCCCCCCGCTTGCTCGGGCTCGATCGGCGGCACCCGGATTTCCTGGCCAGCCTCGAGCCGGTCGCCGGGGCTGGCACGCTTGCCGCCAACCCGCAGCTGGCCCGTCCGCGCCCAGCGCGACACGAGGTTGAAATTCGCCTCCGGCATATGGCGCTTGAACCAGCGGTCGAGGCGGATGCCGTCGTCGTCGTCGTCGACTTTGAAGGTTCGGGTGTCGGCCATGACGCTGCGCTTACCCAACCATCGCCGTCATTGCGAGCGGAGCGAAGCAATCCAGTCGCCGAGCATCTAGACTGGCGCAGCGCTATCGGCCCAAAAGTCGAACGCTTGCCCATGCAACCGCATGATCAGCTTCGCCGCCCGGGGCCCTTCCCACAGCCCGGCATAATCGTGCGCCTTGGCCCCGCCGACCCACCAGCCCTGCCCCGGCAGCCCGTCCGACTGGCGCACGACCAAGACCGCAAGCTCGGGCTCGCCCCGCGCCGCCGCCTCGTCATCGACATGGCCGAGCACCGCGCACAGTGCGCGCATCTTGGGCCGTGTGAATTGATGCCCGAGCAGTCCGAGCATTTCCGAATAAGTGATCGCCAGTCGCGCCCTGGCCGAAGCGATCAGGATCGCGCGCACTTCCGCAGGGTCGGCGAGCAGCCCGGCGCGCTGCCATTCGTCACCGCCGCCGCCGGGCGCGCTCATTTGGGCTGGTCGGCGACCGGCGTCAGTTCATAGACATCGAGCTTCGAGCTGCCCTGCGGCCACGGCACCACCAGCCGCCATCGGAACGCCCCGATGCGTTCGAACACCCCGGTCATGTCGCGCTTGGGATCGTCGCCGTAGGCGAGCGTCTTGTCCTGCGCGCCCATGGCGATGCTGCCGAGAAAGATCATGCGCTTGAGGTCGTCATCCTCCCACAACCGCCCCGCCGGCCGCTGGCTTCCAGTCTGCTTGACGAAGGTCAGCTGGTCGCCTTCGACCTCGATATAGCAATAGAATGGCTTGAAGCTGTCGAACGTTTTGCCCTTGGCCCCCGAGCGCCCAAGCTGGATCAGCCGGCAATAATAGCTGCCGGGAGTGGGATCGGGCCGTGCCAGGCCTGATCGAGGACGCAGCAGCTCGCCCTCGCGGCGGACGTCGCCGGGGTTCGACTTATTGGCCTCGGCGAGCGCCGCCGACCAGGCCAGGCCGAGCCGCGCGATGCGGTCTTCGTCGGCATCGCTTGCAACCGCTTTCCACACCTCGGCCTTGAGCGGCGCGCCGACCGTCACCGACGGTGTCATGCCCGGCGGCAGCTTGGGCTTGGTCACGCACCCGCCGGTCACCGCCAGCGCCCCGAGCAACAAGGCAGCGCGAATCATCGCTCGTGATTGGACAGGCGGCATCGCTGACTCTCCCGGAAACGACCATTGCAGGGCACTCGATCGAGTTCAACCAAGCTAAGGTTAACAAATCCTTTCACTGGCGCCGCGGCGCACGCTAGGCGCGGTCAGATGAACCGGGCGGATCGCACCACGGCAGCGGCGCACAAGCATCGCAACGGCTTCCTCTACGGGCTCGGAGCCTACGGTTTGTGGGGCGTCCTGCCGATCTATTTCAAGGCGCTCGGCGATGTCCCCGCCTTCGACATCGTCGCCCACCGGATCCTGTGGTCGCTGCCGTTTCTGGCGCTGCTGGTGACGCTCGGCGGCGGCTGGCGAACGCTGCGCTCATGCGCCGGCAATGCGCGCATGATCGGGCTGCTCACCCTGACCGCGCTGCTGATCGGGACCAACTGGCTGCTGTACGTCTATGCGGTGACCAGCGGCCACATCCTTGCTGCAAGCTTCGGCTATTACCTCAACCCGCTCGCCAATGTCCTGCTCGGCCGGTTCGTCCTCAAGGAGCATCTGAGCCGCGTCCAATGGGCCGCCGTGGCGCTGGCCGCGGCCGGCATTGCGGTGCTCGCCGCGGGTGCGCTGGGGCAATTATGGATCAGCCTCGTGCTATGCGTCAGCTTCGCCAGCTACGGCCTGATCCGCAAACTGCTTCCGATCGATGCCGTCGGCGGGCTCGCGGTCGAAACCGCCTTGCTGTTTCCGCTCGGCGCGGGTTGGCTCGCCTGGCGCTGGGCGAACGGCGCCGCGCTGTTCGCTCACGGCCGCGGCGATGCGATCCTGCTGGTCCTCGCCGGCATCGTCTCGACCACTCCCTTGATCCTCTTCAACGCCGCCGCCAAGCGGCTTGCGTATTCGACGTTGGGAATGATCCAGTTCCTCGCCCCGACCCTGCAATTCCTGCTCGCGGTGCTGGTGTATGGCGAACGTTTCACGATTGCCCACGCCATCGCCTTCGCCGCCATCTGGACCGCACTCGCGCTCTATGTCACCGCACTGATGCGCAAACCGCGCCTGCCGCAGGCGCCCGAATGATGTTAGGAACCCGCTCATGTTGAATGTCATCTCGATCATCGTCGGACTGGTCGCCCTGGTGTGCGCGGCCATCGCCTTCTTGCCGTTGCTCGGCTGGGCCAATTGGCTGATCATCCCGCTCGCCGTGATCGGCGCCGCACTGGGCATGGCGGCGCGCGGCACCGCCGGCCGCAACCTTAATCTGTTCGTGATCATTGTCGGGGTCGTCCGACTGATGCTCGGCGGCGGGATTATCTAGCGCGCCTTGACGTAGCGTCCCGGGGCGTCCTCGATCGCCTTGACCTTGCCCGCGCCGGGAATGCGCGCGCCAACCGCCGCGGTCGTCGCCGGATCGCGCGCCTTCAGCCACTCGACCCAGTCGGGCCACCAGCTGCCCTTGTGCTCGCTGGCACCGGCGATGAAGCTGGCGAGATCGGCGGGATCGCGGTCGTTGATCCAATATTGATATTTGCCCGCCGCCGGCGGGTTGACCACCCCCGCGATATGGCCCGACCCGGCAAGCACGAAGCGCTTCGGCCCCTGGAAATGGTCCATCATTTTCCACACGCTTTCGGGCGGCGCGATATGGTCCTCCCGGCCGGCCTGGATGTAGGACGGGGTCATCACCTTATCGATGTCGATCTTGACTCCGGCGACGCTGATCCCGCCTTTTTCGACCAGCTTGTTGCCCTTGTAGAGCGTCTCGAGATATTCGCGGTGCCACCCGGCCGGAAGGTTGGTGGTGTCGCTGTTCCAGTGGAGCAGGTCGAACGGCGCCGGCTCCTCCCCCAGCAAATAATTGTTGACGACGTAATTCCAGATCAGGTCGCGACCGCGCAGTAGATTGAAGGTCGCGGCCATATAGCGCCCGTCGAGATAGCCCTTCTCCGCACTCAGCTGGCTGAGCAGTCCCATGGTCTCGTCGCCGAGGAACAGTTTCAAATCGCCAGCCAAACTGAAATCGACCTGAGCGGTGAAGAAGGTCGCCGATTTGACCTTGGCCGACTGCCCCTTGGCCTCGAGATAGGCGAGGGTCGCGGCGAGCGTCGTGCCAGCGACGCAATAGCCGATGACATGGGTGCTGGGGACGTCGAGCACGGCGCGCACGGTATCGATCGCATCCACCTGCCCGCCCAGCACATAATCGTCGAGCGTGATGTCGGCGAGGCTTTCGTCGGCCGATTTCCAGCTCACCATGAACAATGAAATGCCCTGGTCGACGCAATATTTGACGAAGCTTTTTTCGGGCGTGAGGTCGAGGATGTAGAAGCGGTTGATCCACGGCGGGAACACGATCACCGGGGTCGCAAGCACCTTGTCCGTCGCCGGCGTGTACTGGATCAACTGGTAGAGCGGGGTTTCGTGGATGACCTTGCCCGCTGTCATCGCGAGGTTGCGCCCGACCTCGAACGCGCCCGGCTTGGTCTGGGTCAGTTGCCCGGCCGCAATGTCTTTCAGCATATTGGCCAGGCCCTTGAGCAGATTCTCGCCGCGGGTATCGAGCGTTCGCTTGAGCACCTGCGGGTTGGTCAGCGCGAAATTGCTCGGCGCCATGGCATCGACGAAGCTTTTGGTGGCGAAGCGCAATTTGCGCCGCGCCGGCTCGTCCAGCCCGTCGATCGTGTCGATCGACCCGAGCAATTGATCGGACAATCGCAAATAGGTCTGGCGGATGGTGTCGAAGATCGGATTTTCGGCCCACTCCGGCGCGGTGAAGCGGCGGTCGCGGACCGGCTGCGCTTCGCCCGGCGGCACTGCCGCGGTCACTCCGCCGAGCATCTTGCCCCAGGTTTCGAGCCCCTTGGCCCAGGCCTGAGCACCGGCGCTCATCAGCGCCATCGGGTCCGCCGCGGCCCCCTCGCCTGGTTCGCCGAAGGAGAAAGGCGGCGCCGGCCCCTTGCTCGCCTGGTCGGCCCAATATTCCATCATCATCTGCTGCGCCCGGCCCATGACATGCGTCCAGTGCTGCCAGTCCTCGAGCGTCGGCAGCGGCGGGATGTCGGTCTTGGTGTCGTCGGTCATGGGTCGCCCTATAGCCGCCATTGCGACCCCGGCCAACGAGCCGGGGGAAGCACTCCAGTCTTCAGGCAAATGGATGG
>JARXKO010000030.1 GCA_030271595.1 Pseudomonadota bacterium
TCTGACCAAGGGAAAGGGCGTCAAACGCCTCCGCGCCGCCGGTATCGCGGTCAAGCTCGGGGTCGGCCGCGCCGCCGCGGCCCACGCCATGGCCGGCTGGCTCACCCGGATCGCCACCGGTCGGCCGCAGATCACGCTCAAGCTGGCGCTATCGATCGACGGCAAGATCGCGCTGCCCTCGGGCGAATCGAAATGGATAACCGGGGAAGACTCGCGCGCCCACGTCCACCTCGAGCGCGCCCATTCGGACATGATCCTGGTCGGGCGCGGCACCTATCTCGCCGACCGGCCGCGGCTCGATGTGCGCTTGCCGGGACTGGAGCTGCGCTCGCCGCGGCGCGCGTTGCTCACCCGCGGCGAGGCGGTCGAGGGGTGGGAGAAACTGTCGTCGCCCGGCGACGTCTTCCGCCTCCATGACGTCAACGACTTGCTGGTCGAGGGGGGATCGGCGACTGCCACCGCCTTTCTCGGCGAGGACCTGGTCGACCGAATCCTCATTTACCGAGCGCCGATCATCGTCGGCGAGGGCAAGTCGAGTTTCGGCTTTGTCGGGCTCGACGCAATCGCCAATGCCCATCAGCGCTGGGCGCTGGTCGATGAGCGCCGGCTCGGCCCCGACCGGCTCGAAGTTTACGAGCGGGTCCGCGCCGCCTAAGCCGCTGCCATGTTCACCGGACTCATCAGCGACGTCGGGACCGTTCGAAGCGCCGAGCAGCGCGGCGACCTGCGCCTGACGGTCGCGACCGCGTTTGACGTCAGTGCGATCGATCTCGGCTCGTCGATCGCCTGCTCGGGGGTGTGCCTGACCGTGGTCGACAAGGGCACAGCGCACAGCGGCGGCTGGTTCGCGGTTGATGTGTCGGCCGAAACGCTGTCGCGCACGGCGGCCGGTCTGTGGACCGAGGGCGCCCGACTCAACCTCGAGCGCGCTCTGCGCATTGGCGACGAGCTTGGCGGCCATATCGTCACCGGCCACGTCGATGGCGTCGGCGAAGTGCTTGGCTCCTGTCCCGAGGGCGATTCGGTGCGCATCGGCATCCGCGCTCCAGCCGGGCTCGGGCGTTTCATTGCCGAAAAGGGTTCGCTGACCCTCGACGGCGTGTCGCTGACGGTCAATGACGTGCGCGAGGAGAAAGACGGCTCGACTCACTTCGCGGTCAACATCATTCCTCATACCGCGGCCAATACCACGCTTGGCAAGGCGTCGACGGGGCGGCAGCTCAACGTCGAAATCGACGTGCTTGCCCGCTATCTCGACCGAATGCTTGCCGCCCGATCACATTAACTCGTCATCGTCAGTCCTTCCAATCACATTGCAATGTGATAATGCGCGGGAATGAGCAGCAATTTGATCGACCAACTCAACGATATCATCGCGACCGGCGAAGTCAGCCGCGCTGGCCTCGCTCGCGCGGCCGGTCTTCATCCCAACAGCCTGCGCAAGATGGGCGCAGCCGACTGGAACCCGACCGCCGATACCCTCGGCCGGCTCGAAAAATTGCTCCAGCGCGGCTCGGCCGACGTCCTGGTCGGGGCCGAAGCGATCATCAACGAAGCGCGCAACGGGCGCATGTTCATCCTGGTCGACGACGACGACCGCGAAAATGAAGGCGACCTCATCATCCCGGCGCAAATGGCGACCCCCGACGCGGTCAATTTCATGGCCCGGCACGGGCGCGGGCTGATCTGCCTGGCGCTGACCCGCGAGCGCGCCGATCATTTGGGTCTCGAGCCGATGGCGCGGACCAACCGCAGCCGCAACGAGACCGCCTTCACCGTCTCGATCGAGGCGCGCGAGGGGATTTCGACGGGCATCAGTGCCGCCGACCGCGCCCGCACCATTGCGGTGGCGATTGATTCGGCCAACGACCCGGACTCCCTGGTCTCCCCGGGCCACGTCTTTCCGCTCGTCGCCAGGCCCGGCGGGGTGCTGGTCCGCGCCGGCCATACCGAGGCGGCGGTCGATGTCTCGCGCCTCGCCGGGCTCAACCCGTCGGGGGTGATCTGCGAGATCATGCGCGAGGACGGGACCATGGCCCGGCTCGACGATCTGATCGAATTCGCCCAGCGCCACGGTCTCAAGATCGGCACCATCCGCGACCTTATCGCCTACCGCCTCAAGAAGGATCATCTGGTCGAGCGCACGGGAACCACCAGCTTCACCGCTGCCGGCGGGGCCCAGTGGCAGGCGCAGGTGTTCCGCGACAAGACCAGCGGCGAGGAGCAATTGGCGCTGGTTCACGGCGCGATCGATCCGGCGAACCCGACCCTGGTCCGGATGCACAGCCTCGATCTGTTCGCCGACGTGCTTGGCGAAGCGGGGGCGAAGTCGTCTCTCCTGGGCAGCGCCATGCGCATGATCGAGGCTAACGGCTCGGGCGTGGTGGTCGCGCTTCACGCCGCGGCGCCGGGCTCGCTGTCGCGCTCGGTCGACCTCCGCGCCGGCCGCCCGTCCGACAGCAGCAGCGCCGAGCGCACCTATGGCATAGGCGCGCAAATCCTCGCCGCTCTTGGTATCCATGACATGGTGTTGCTGACCAATTCACATCATTCTCCGGTCGCGCTGGCTGGCTATGGGCTGGCGATCGTCGACCAGCGGCCGATCGCGGCCGGAGCCTGACCATGGCCAAGATTCTGATCGTCGAAGCGCGTTTCTACCCGCATCTCAACGACATGCTTCTCGCCGGCGCGCAGGGCGCGGTCGAGAAGGCCGGCCATTCCCACGAGACCGTGACCGTGCCGGGGGCGCTCGAAATACCGGCGGCGATCGCGCTCGCCGCCGACAGCGGCTCGTTCGACGCCTTCGTCGCGCTTGGCGTGGTGATCCGCGGCGAAACCTATCATTTCGAGATTGTGGCCGAAGAAAGCGCGCGCGGGATCATGGCGCTGACGCTCGACGGCCTCGCCGTCGGCAATGGCATCCTCACGGTCGAGAATGAAGCGCAAGCGATCGCCCGCGCCGACCCCAGGCAAAGCGACAAGGGCGGCCATGCGGTCAAAGCGGCGCTGGCATTGCTCGACCTGCGCGGCCGCTTCGCCCGTTGAGCCGGGGGGCGTTGAACCCGGAGGAGGCGACGCCGCACCGCTTCGCCTTCGCGCTGATGCTGCTCGGCAACACGATTCTGGCGCTCGGCCCGTGGCTGGTCCGGCTGGCCGACGTCGGTCCGGTGGCGATCGGCGCGTGGCGGCTGATCATCGCTCTGCCGTTCCTGTGGCTGGTGGCGCGGGTGTTGCGCCAGCAGCCGCATTGGCCAAAGCGCGCGCTGATCATCACCATTCTCATCGCGGCAATTTTCTACGCGCTCGACCTCGCCGCGTGGAATGCGGGCATCCTGCGGACCAAGCTCGCCAACGCCACTTTGTTCGGCAACACCGGCAGCCTGGTCTTCGCGGTCTACGGCCTGATCCTCGCCAAGGGCGCGCCCTCCACCCGGCAGATCGGCGCCCTGACCCTGGCGGTTGCGGGCGGCGCGATGCTGATGAGTGGAAGCTATCAGCTCAGCCCGCGGCATTTCGCCGGCGACCTGCTCGCGCTGTTCGCCGGGCTGACCTATGGCGGCTATCTGATTTTCATCGAGCGCGCCCGCACCCGATTGCAGGCCTTGCCCTTGCTGCTGCTCGCCACCGCGTTCGCGATCCTGCCGCTGGTGCTGATCAGCGCCATCCTCGGCGAGAGTTTCTGGCCGCACAATTGGACCCCGCTGATCATTTTCGCGCTGTCGAGCCAGGTCATTGGCCAGGGCTTGCTGGTCTATTCGATCGGCCATTTCCCGCCGCTCGTCGTGGGCCTCGCCTTGCTGACCCAGCCGGCGGTGTCGGCGCTGGTCGGCTGGCTCGTCTATAACGAGCGCCTCAGCGCCGGCGATGTGGTCGGCGCGCTGGCGATTGCCGCGGCGCTGATCCTGGTGCGGCTGCCCGAACGGGGCTTGCGCCGGGCCAAAGCCGGGACCAGTTGAAGGCCATGGACCAGCCCACGAAACAGCCCAAGGAAGAGACCAGCCCGCTCGAAGCTCTGCGCCGCCGGCTGGCGCTTGCCGTTGGCGAAAACGCGGTCTTCGATGGCTGGACCAAAGCGGCGGTCGACTCCGCCGCGGCGCAACTCGGAATAGATCCGGCCGCGGCGCGGCTGGCCATGCCCAAGACCGCTGCCGGCAAGATCGACGTTTATATGGATGGCGTCGATCGCGCGCTGTCAGCATGGGCGGGGGACCATGCCATTGGCGCGCTCAAGATCCGCGAACGCATCCGCTCGCTGGTGTGGCAGCGGCTGCAACTGATGGCGCCAGCGCGCGAGTCGGTGCGCACCGCGCTCGCCACTTTGGCGATGCCGCACAATCTGCCGCTTGCGGCGCGGCTGTCGTGGCGCAGCGCCGATTCCATGTGGCGTCTGGCCGGCGACACCAGCACCGACTTCAACCATTATACCAAGCGCCTGACCCTGGGCGCGGTGCACGGATCGACTTTGCTGGTGTGGATCGACGACCGCAGCGAGGACCAGGCCGACACCGCCGCCTTCCTCGACCGCCGGATCGACAATGTGATGCAATTCGAGAAAGCCAAAGCGCAATGGCGCAGATCGGGCGACCGGCGCCTGAGCCTGTCGCGATTTCTCGGACGGTTGCGCTATCCGCCGCGCTGATTGCGCCTGCCTGAAGTTAATGATAATCACTCGCAAGTAATGAACGCGCCCTTTGCCATGCACGAGATCCACCTCGACCAAATCAAGCTCGGGACCAGCGCCCGGATCGTCGCGATCGATTGGGATTCGCTCGACGCGCCCGATGCCTCCCGACTGCGCGATTTCGGATTCGACGAGGGAGTCGCGATCGAGGCGCTTCACCTCGGCCCGTTCGGGCGCGATCCGATGGCGGTCCGGGTCGGGCGGATGACCGTTGCCATCCGGCGCAAGCACGCGGCGGCGATCCGCGTCCTCCCCGACCGCAAGTGACCCCGCTGCCGCTGGTCGCCGTCGTCGGCAGCCCCAATGCCGGCAAAAGCGCGCTGTTCAATGCGCTGACCGGGGCGCGCCAGAAAGTTGGCAATTATCCCGGCGTCACCGTCGAACGGAAATCGGGGCGGCTGGTGCTGGCCGATGGCCGTCCGGTCGAGCTGGTCGATCTGCCAGGCACCTACAGTCTTGAGCCGTCGAGCCCCGATGAGGCCGTCACCCGCGACGTCCTTGCCGGAAAGCAGCGCGGCGAGCGAGACCTCGATGCGCTGCTGATCGTGCTCGACGCCTCGAACCTCGACAATCATTTGCGCTTTGCGTTGCAGGTGATCGAACTCGGGCTGCCGACGATTGTCGCCCTCAACATGATCGATCTTGCCAAACGCGACGGGCTCGAGCTCGATTCGGCGCGGCTGTCGCGGGATCTGGGAGTGCCGGTGATCGAGACCATCGCCGTGCGCCGGCGCGGCGTCGAGCAATTGTCGGCCGCGCTCGACGACATGCTGTCGGCGCCGCGCTGCGGCGTTCACCAGCACGCGCCGAGCGACCTCATCCACCTCCAGCGGCGGGCCCGTGAGATCGCCACCGCGGCGGTAATCAGCGAAACCCCGGTGCGGCGCCTGACCCACCGCCTCGATTCGGTTCTGCTCCATCCGCTCATCGGTCCGTTGATCCTGGCGGCGATCATGTTCGTCATGTTCCAGGGCGTGTTCGCGTGGAGCGCTGCGCCAGTGTCGTGGATCGAAGCTGGCATGGGGCAGCTGTCCGCCGCGGCCTCCGCGGTTCTGCCGCCGGGTCTGCCGCGCTCGCTCGTCGTCGACGGGGTCATCGCCGGGGTCGGGGCGGTGATCACCTTCCTGCCCCAGATTTTGATCCTGTTCTTCTTCATCCTGCTGCTCGAAGGCACCGGCTATATGGTCCGCGCGGCCTTCCTGATGGACCGGCTGATGCGCGGGGTCGGACTGTCCGGCCGAGCCTTCATTCCACTGCTGTCGAGCTTTGCGTGCGCGGTTCCGGGGATCATGGCGACGCGCACTATCGACGATCCCAAGGACCGCCTGACCACCATCCTGGTGGCGCCGCTGATGACCTGCTCGGCGCGGCTTCCGGTTTACACTTTGGTCATCGCTGCCTTCATTCCGGACCGCGACATCGGCCCCGGAGTCGGGCTTCAGGGGCTGGTGATGTTCGGGCTCTACCTGGCCGGCATCGGCGGCGCGCTGCTGGCAGCACTGGTGCTTCGCCGCGGGGTGCTCAAGGGCGGCGGCAGCGCGTTCATGATGGAGCTTCCCAAATATCAATGGCCGCCGCTCAAGGACATCGCCATCGGACTGCTGACCAGGGCCCAGATATTTCTCAAGCGCGCCGGCACGATCATCCTTGGCACGACTCTCATCCTGTGGGTGCTTGCAAGCGTCCCCCAGGCCGCGCCCGGCCAGCGTCAGAGTGACGTCTCGATCGCCGGCAAGATCGCCGGCGCGATCGAGGTCGTGGTCAAGCCGATCGGCTTCAACCGCGACATCTCCCTCGCCTTGCTGCCGGCAATGGCGGCGCGCGAGGTTGCGGTGAGCGCCATCGCCACGGTTTACTCGATCGATTCGACCGATGATTCGAAAGCCCAGCGGACACTGGCCCAGAAAATGCGCGGGCGCTGGTCGCTGGCGACGGCGCTGGCGTTCCTCGCCTGGTTCGTCTTCGCCCCGCAATGCATCTCGACCATCGCCGTCACCCGGCGCGAGACCAACGGCTGGAAGTGGCCGATTTTCATGGTGACTTATCTGTTCGCGCTGGCCTATCTCGCGGCGGGTATCACATATTGGCTGGCGGTCGCCGCCGGCCTGGGTTGAGGAGAGCGAGCATGGCGGGCGTCAACAAGGTCATCCTGGTAGGCAATCTGGGTGCCGACCCCGAAGCGCGGAACCTCAATAGCGGGGGCGAAGTGGTCAATATGCGGGTGGCGACGTCCGAAAGCTGGAAGGACCGCGACGGCAATCGCCAGGAACGGACCGAATGGCACAATGTCGTGATCTTCAATGAAAACCTCGGGCGGGTCGCCAAAAGCTATTTGAAAAAGGGTTCGAAAGTCTATCTCGAAGGGCAGATCCAGACCCGCAAGTGGACCGACCAGACCGGCAACGACCGCTACACCACGGAGATTGTGCTGCAGCGGTTCCGCGGCGAATTGGTGCTGCTCGACAGCCGCGGTGAAGGGGCCGGCAGCTTTGGCGGCGGCGGATCGGGCGGCTTTGGCGAGGATGACATGGGCAGCGGCGGCGGCGGGTCGCGCTCGCAATCGCGGCCGCAGCCGGCGGCGTTCGACACCGACCTCGACGACGACGTTCCGTTCTAGGGCGCCTGTCTAGGGCGTACTCCCCTAATCCCCGCTGTCTAGCTTGCCCTTGAGCGCTGCCAGCGCCGCGAACGGACTGGCTTCGGCCTCGGTCATGATTCCCGCTTCCTTGAGCGCGGCGTCCGCCCCGGCGCTGCGCGGGAAGGGGTCGATGCCCAGCGCAACCGTGTCCACGACCGCCTGGCCAAGGTCGATCACCGCGCCGTCGTGAAAGACGACGTCGCAATCCTCTGCGCCAAGCTCGATTTCCGAATCGGCGGCGAGGTCGTGCGCGCCGGGCACGAATCTCAGGTCGAAGGGTTCGTCGACATGCGCGGCCACGGTTGCGCCCGTCACCACACAGGCCTGTTTCAGCGCGGCCTGGACCCGGCCCGTCGCGCGCACGTCTTCGCCGGTTCGCTCGAGCATGGCATGAGCATCGAGTTTGGTCAGCGAGACAAGACCGAGATCGCGGGCGATTGCCTCGCGCTCCGAATCACTGGCGCTGAGATCGATTCGTTCGCCGCTTCGAATCTGGTCGAGCCGCAGCTCGTGGCTGAAACATGCGCTCATCCAATCGCTCCATTGGCAAGTGCGGCAAGGTCGGCGGCCACGAGCCGGGACCACAAGGCGCGAAGCTCGGTCGCGACCAGTTCGAGCGCCGCCGGATCGGGCTCGCTCGCATAGACGCTCGAGCGGGTCGCGGCGCTCCACTCGCCGCCGTCCGCGATCGCCGAGCGCCACCAGTCGACCCTCCTGGCCAGCGCTCCGACGAGCTTGCGCACGGTCTTGCCAAGCGTCGGGTCGCCAAGCCCGAGCTCGCGGTGTTCGGCCTCCATCGCGGCGATGAAGCGCTCGGTCAGCACCACCGACAGCGGATTGCCGCGATCGCCCTCGAGCTCGATCCGGTTGAGCAGCAACGCAAGAACGGTGGTCAGCAGCGCGAAGCGGCCGTCGATCGTGTCCGGCACCTGGCCGTGGCGGAAGAACGCCGGCCGGCGGGCGATTGCGATGACCGCGGCGAAGGCGCGGGTGCCGTCATCGTGCCGCGGCGTTAATCGTGCGAACAGGAAGTTCAGCATAAGTCCGGTTCGCTCCCTGACTTTGAGGCGTGGGTATCGGGCGGCGAGCGCAAGTGGGTTGCGCCCTTAGCCTTGGGTCAGCATATGGAGGTCGCTGCCGGTCGGGCAAGGCCGGTGCTTCAACAGCGGCGATTTCGAGAAAGGTTTTGGCCCCAATGACGTTTGCGAAATCAGCCCGGTTGCTGTCGATCCTCGGTGCGGCGGCGCTCATTTCGGGGTGCTCGGCGGTTCGGACGCACAAGGGCGCGGTGGTCGATCCCCAACTGGCGACCGCCATCCAGCCCGGAATCGATAATAAGGATTCGGTCGCCAAAACGCTTGGCCGGCCGTCGTTCACCGGCGAATTCACCCCCAACGACTGGTATTACGTATCGCGCGATACGACCCAGTTCGCCTTTGGCAATCCGCGCGTGTCGAGGCAGACCGTCTACCTCGTCCGGTTCGACCCGGCCGGCAATGTCAGCTCCGTCGGCCACCTCGGCAAGGAATGGATTTTCGCGGTCAATCCGAATAGCCGCAGGACCCCGACTCTGGGCCGCAAACGCGGTTTCTTCGAAGAATTGTTCGGCAATGTCGGAACCGTCGGAAGCGTCGGCAATTCGCCGGGCTATTAAGCGCGCTGCCTTGGCGCTTCCGCGCCGCCCGGCTTTGGCTTAAGCCCCGGTCATGACCGCGACCCCAGCCGGCATGACTTATGCCCAATATCTCGGCCTCGACGAGCTCCTGTCGGCGCAGCGCCCGCTGTCGGGCCTGCACGACGAGATGCTGTTCATCGTCATCCACCAGACCATGGAATTGTGGATGAAGGAAATGCTTCACGAGGTGGATTATGCGATCCGCCTGATCGGCGAGGACAGTTTCGCGCCAGCCTATAAGGCGCTTGCCCGGGTCGGACGGATCCAGTCGGTGATGACGCTGTCGTGGGACGTGCTGTCGACTCTGACCCCGGTCGATTATCTCGCCTTTCGCGACGTTCTCGGGACGTCGTCGGGCTTTCAGTCCGCGCAATTCCGCGAGCTTGAGTTTCGTCTTGGCCTCAAGGATCCCGCTTTTCTGTCCCAGCACACCGCGGGCGGGGCCGATCGTCACAAGCTCGAGCGGGCGCTCGAGCAACCGAGTTTGCGCGACGCCGCCGCCGCCGCGCTCGAACGCGCCGGCTTCGACATCAGCGACGGCACTGGCCCGGCGTGGCTCGACGTCTATCGCCGCGCCGACGACCTGTTCGAGCTTTATCAGCTGGCCGAAAAACTCGTCGACCTCGACGATGCGCTGGCGATGTGGCGGCACAAGCATGTGCTGACGGTCGAACGGATCATCGGCAACAAGCGCGGCACCGGTGGCTCCGCCGGCGCGTCGTACTTGCGGTCGACGCTCGACAAGCGCCTGTTCCCCGAATTGTGGTCGCTAAGGACCGATCTTTGAGCTTCAAGGCGCTGTTTTCGCGCAGTCTGGAAGCGAATCCGGAGCGTCTTCATTTCGCCGCCCACAGCCATCATTTATGGCCCGACGCAAGCTTTGCCGGTCACCTCGAAGCGTGGCGCGACGCAGCCGAGCTGGCCGACCGCAAATGGGACAAGGTTATGGGCGAGGTGTGGCCCGAAGCGCAGGCCCATGTCGCGAGCGAGCTCGGCAGCGCCCAGCCCGAGGCGGTGGTGTTTGCCCCCAATACCCACGATTTCATCCTCCGCCTGGTCTCGGCGGTCCCGCGGCGCGGGCCGATTCTGAGGGTGCTGACCAGCGACGGCGAATTCCATTCGGCACGGCGCCAGTTCGCGCGCTGGGCGGAGGATGGCTGGTTCGCCGAGGAACAGGTGGCGGCCGAACCGTTCGACAGTTTCTCCGAGCGCGTTGTCGAGCGCGCCCGAAGCGGCGATCACGACCTCATTTTCATCAGCCAGCTGCTGTTTTCGTCGGGCCGCTTGTTGGGCCCGCTCGGCGAGCTCGCGGCCCTTGGCCAGCCGGACGGGCCGTGGGTTGTGTTCGACGGCTATCACGCCTTCATGGCCATTCCCGAGCCCTTCGCCGGGATAGCGCCGGCGACCGCCTTCTACCTTGGCGGGGGTTATAAATATGCGATGGCCGGCGAAGGCTGCGGCTTCCTGCACGCGCCCGCCGGCTTCGGTCCGCGCCCGGCGGTCACCGGCTGGTTCGCCGAGTTCGAGGATCTGAGCCTGCCCCCGGGGAGCCTCGGCTACGCCCCCGACGCCGGCCGCTTTCTCGGTGCGACCTTCGACCCGTCGGGCCTCTACCGCTTCAACGCGGTGCGGCGGATGCTCGACGAGCACGGCCTGAACACCGCGATCATTTCCGCGCATGTCGCAAAGCTGCAGGCCCGGTTCCTTGGCGCGATCGACGGCAGCGCGCTCGCCGGCGCCGAATTGCTCAATCCGCTCGATGGCGGCGGACACGCCCGCTTTCTCGCCTTCCGCGATCCGCGAGCCCTCGGTTGGGGCGACGCGCTCAAAGCGCGCGACATCATCACCGACGTCCGCGGCGACGTGCTGCGCATCGGCTTCGCAATCTACCAGGATGAAACCGACGTCGACCGGCTGGCCAGCGCGATCAGGGAGCTGACATGATCGCAGCGCCGGCGTTGCCAGCGCGAAGCAGCAGGCTGGTGCTGCTGTTCCTGCTCATCGCCTACATCTTCAACTTTCTCGATCGCCAGATTCTCGGCATTCTCGCCCAGCCGATCAAGGCCGATCTTCACCTCACCGACACCCAGTTCGGCGCGGTCGGCGGCCTCGCCTTCGCCTTGCTTTATGCAGCGCTCGGGGTGCCGCTAGCCTATCTTGCCGACCGCACCAGCAGGAGCGCGGTGATCGCCGTCTCGGTGGCGGTGTGGAGCGGGTTCACGGCCTTGTGCGGGACCGCAGCCGGGTTCGGCCAATTATTTCTGTTTCGCCTCGGCGTCGGGGTTGGCGAGGCCGGCGGAGTGGCTCCCTCCTACGCCTTGATCGCCGATTATTTCCCGCCCGAACGGCGCGCCCGCGCGCTCGCGATATTTTCGCTCGGCGTGCCCATCGGCCTGGCCTCGGGAGTCTTGCTCGGCGCCTATATCGCCGCCGCGATCAACTGGCGCGCAGCCTTTTGGATCATGGGCGCTGCGGGCCTCATCCTGGCCCCGGCAATGCTCTTCGTCGTGCGCGACCGCCCGCGCCCGCCGTCGGCGCTGGACAGCGCCCCGGTGGGCGAGGTGTTCGCGATTGTCGCGCGCAAGCCGGCCTTCTGGCTGCTCGCTTTCTCCGCCTCGTGCAGTTCGTTGTGCGGCTATGGCCTAGCGCTGTGGACGCCGTCGGTGCTGATGCGCAGCTTCGGCCTTGATCTGGTCCACACCGGCCAGTTTCTCGGCTCGGTTCTGCTCCTCGGTGGAGTCGCCGGGGTCTATGGCGGCGGCTGGCTCGCCGACCGGCTCGGGACCGGGGATCGCGGCTGGTACGCAAGGCTTCCGGCAATCGCCTGGCTGCTCACCGCGCCGGCCTTCGCTTTGGGCCTGATGGCGCCCAATCTGTTTGTCGCCTGGCCGTTGCTGCTCGCCGCCAATGCACTCAATATTTTATGGCTGGGGCCGGTCACGACCGCGGTCCAGCACCTGGTTGCGAGGCGGATGCGCGCCACCGCCTCGGCCAGCTTCCTGTTGATCAACAATCTGATCGGCCTTGG
>JARXKO010000031.1 GCA_030271595.1 Pseudomonadota bacterium
GCGATGTTCAAGATTCCCGAAGCCGGCGTGCTGTTGATCCTCGCGGTCGACCATTTCCTCGACATGGGGCGATCGGCGACCAACGTCGTCGGCAATGCGGTTGCCTCGGCGGTGGTGGCGCGGTGGGAAGGGACGCTCGATACCGAGCTTCCGGCCGACATCGAGCCGCCGCATGCGCCCTCGCATCATCACCCGCCGCCCAAGCCCAAGCGGAAAGCGCCGGCTAAGCGAACGGCTGGTCGATCGAAGGCGGCGGCACGGTGAAGAATTTGGGCCCGGCATCGGTGATGTGGAAACAATCCTCGAGCCGGATCCCGAACTTGCCCGGCAGATAAATCCCCGGCTCATTCGAAAAGCACATGCCGGGCGCGAGCGGGGTGGTCTCGCCATGGACCAGGTAGACCGGCTCGTGCCCCTCCATGCCGATACCGTGGCCGGTGCGGTGCGGCGTTCCAGGCAATTTATAGCCCGGACCATAGCCCCAGCTCTCATAGGCCGAACGGACCGCGTCATCGACGCTCCCCGCTGGCGCTCCGACCGTGGCCGCGGCCATTGCGATGTCCTGCCCGCGCCGCACCTGCGCCCACACTTTGCGCTGCTCAGCGCTGGGGCCAGCGCCGAACACGAAGCTGCGCGAAATGTCCGATTGATAGCCGTGGACCGAACAGCCGCAATCGAACAGCACGACCTCCCCGCGCCTGACCGACTGCGGCTTGTGGCTGCCGTGAGGGTACGCCGACGCTTCCCCCAGAAGCACCAGCCCGCCGTCATATTTGCCCCCCAGACTGGCGTGCGCCGCGCCGATGATCGAGTCGAGCTGATCGGGGTTCATCCCTTCGACCGTCTTGAGATGGGCGTAGCGCAATGCGGCGATGGTGATGTCGGCCGCGGCCTGCATCAGCGCCAGCTCGGCCGGCGACTTGCGCATCCGCAATGTCCGCACGACCGGATTGGCGTTGACCGTTCGCGCCTGGGGCAATTGCGCATTGAGCCGGTCGACGATGAAATAGCGGTCGGTTTCCTCGATCCCGATCGGTAGCCCGGCGAGCCTGCGCTCGGCGATGAAGCCGGCAACCAGCTTCAACGGCTCCTCATCCTCGTTCCAGGTGCGGATTTCGGCAGGAATGGCGAGGCTCTCGGCGACCGACGGTCGTTCGAAGAACGGGGTGACGATGATCGGCTCGCCAGTGGCCGGAATGACCGCGGCGGTCAGCCGTTCGGACCGCCACCATTGCACGCCGGTGAAATAGTCGAGGCTCGCGCCGGGCTCGATGACCAGCGCGCCTATGCCTTGCGCTTGCATCAAGGCCTGCGCCGCCCGGACCCGCGCCAGGCGTTCGGCCGGGGCGATCGGCGGCGGCAGGGTCATCGGGGCCAGTTCGTCGGCCGCGGCCCGGGCGATTCGACTGCCGGCAAGCATGGCCGAAGCGGCGAGCCCGCCGGCCGACTGGAGCAGGCGGCGGCGGCCCAAGCGGGCGCTCAGCATGAGGGTCTCGCGGCCATTGCGGCTAGCTCCTTGACGAATTTCGCAGCGACCACCGCGGTCATGCCATTGAGGTCGCGCGCCGGGTTATACTCAACGACGTCGCCACCGACCAGCGGCGCTTCGATCCGGGCAAGGACGTTGAGAACGTCGCGCACCGACAAGCCGCCGGGCTCGTGGTGCGAGACGCCCGGCGCGAACGCGGGGTCGAGCGCATCGAGGTCGATGCTGACGTACAACTTGCCGTCGGGGACGGGTACGCGCTCCGGCGCGAAGCCGCGCATGGCGACGATCTCCACGCCGAAGCGCTCGGCTTGCTCGCGGCAATGGCGGTTGAGGGTGCGAATGCCGACCTGGACCAGGCGCCGGGCAAGTCCGCGCTCCATGATCCGCGCGAAGGGCGAGGCGTGGCTCAGCGGATCGCCGTCGAAATCGTCATACAGGTCGGGATGGGCATCGAAGTGGAGAACGTCGACCGGACCGTGAACCTCGGCGATCCCGGCGATGATCGGAAAAGTCACCATATGGTCGCCGCCGATGAACAACGGCACCTTGCCCGCGGCGGCGGCATCGCGGGCGGCGGTTTGGATGCGATCGAAATCCGCCGCGGTTTCGTCGAGCGGCAAGTCCCCTAAATCGCGGAGGATCATATCCTCGCCGATCTCGATGCCGTTTTCGGCGGCCTGATTCCAGTGGTCGGAGCGAAGCGCCGCGCGGATCAGCGGCGGGGCTGCGGCGGGTCCGCGCACGAACGACGAATGGCTGTCGGTCGGTAGCCCGATCAATGTGACTTCGCCCATCGCTGGCCCCGCTCCCCCGCCAAATCGGGCCAATCCCTTGCATGGGCGCGGCGCATAAGCCAGCACTGCCGCCCTTGATGTTCGACCAGGCCATCCCGACCGGCGCCACCCACCGCCCCGGAGCGCGCGAAATGACCGCGCTGCTGGCGCTGCTCATGGCCTTGAACGCTTTTGCGATCGACGCGATGATCCCGGCGCTGCCCGCGATTGGCCGGTCGCTCCATGTCGCCGACGAAAACCGCCGCCAATTGGTGGTGGTGGCCTATTTCCTCGGCTTTGGATCGACCCAATTATTGTGGGGGCCGCTGGCCGACCGTTTCGGGCGCAAGCCGGTGCTCGCCGCGGGCATCGCGCTCTACGGGATGTTCGCCTTGCTGTGCGCGGCTGCATCGAGCTTCGGGCTGCTCATCGCCGGGCGAGTCGCGATGGGGGCGTCGGCGGCGGTCACCCGGGTGCTGGTGGTGTCGATGGTCCGCGACCTGTTCGAAGCCGAGGCGATGGCGCGGGTGATGAGCCTCGTCTTCATGACCTTCATGCTGGTCCCGGTGCTCGCGCCCAATATTGGCCAGGCGATCCTGTTGTTCGCGCCGTGGGAGGCGATTTTTGTCGTTCTTGCGATGTACGCGGCGGCGATGCTCGCCTGGTCGTGGGTGCGCCTGCCGGAAACGCTCCATCCCCAATATCGCCGCTCGCTTGAATGGCGGACGATGGGCGGGGCGATGCTGGCGACGGTGCGCGACCGCCAGTCGCTAGGTTACACGCTGGCGATGACGGTCACCTTCGCCGGGCTGGTCGCGTACATTTCCTCGATCCAGCAGATTGTTTTCGAGGTCTTCGACGCGCCGCGGCTGATCGGTGCAATCTTCGCCGCGATCGCTGCACCGATGGCGCTCGCCTCCTGGGGCAATAGCCGGATCGTCGGCCGCTTCGGCATGCGGCGCGTCGGCCATAGCAGTGCCGCGCTGCTGGCGCTGGTCACCGCGGTCCACGCCGCGATCGCGCTCAGCGGCCATGAAAGCCTGATCCTGTTCGTCGTCATGCAGGGGCTGACGATGTGCTGCTTCGCCTTTACCTCGTCGAATTTCGGGACTCTGGCGATGGAGCATATGGCGCCGATCGCCGGCACCGCGTCGTCGGTGCAAGGGGTGATCAACACTTTGGGCTCGGCGGCGATCGGCTTCGCCATCGGCCAGGCGTTTAACGGGACGGCGGTGCCGTTCCTGGTCGGGATCGCGGCTTGCTCGTCGCTTGGCTTCGTGATCGTTGCGCTGACCGAGCGCAGCAACCTGTTCGCCGCGATCGCGCTCGACACGAGCGCCGATGCAACCCCGGGACTGCCCGACGATCTGTGCTGAGGCGCTGCGATCAAGGCGCGGTGATGAACGGGCGCCCGATGCGGGAATGCAGGGCCCGGTTGGACCCCGCACCCCTGGGAAGCCTGCAAAGCCTGGTCGGCGCGGCGGTGGCTTATTCGGCGGCGCTGCCCTCGCCGCCGTCGTCGTCGGGCCCCGCCATCAGCGCTTCGCTGACCTGCTCGGTGCGGCCGCGGATTGCGTTTTCGATCCGTTGCGCGATGTCGGGATTGTCCTTGAGGTAGATTTTCGCATTCTCGCGGCCCTGGCCGATGCGGACGCTGTCGTAGCTGAACCAGCTGCCCGATTTCTCGACCAGCCCGGCCTTGACCCCGAGATCGAGGATTTCGCCGACCTTGGAAATGCCGACCCCGTACATGATGTCGAATTCGACCTGCTTGAACGGCGGCGCGACCTTGTTCTTGACCACTTTGACCCGGGTCGCGTTGCCGACGATTTCCTCGCGGTCCTTGACCTGGCCGGTGCGGCGGATGTCGAGCCGCACCGAGGCGTAGAATTTGAGCGCATTGCCGCCGGTGGTAGTTTCGGGATTGCCGTACATGACACCGATCTTCATCCGCACCTGGTTGATGAAAATGACGGTGCAGCGCGAGCGGCTGATCGAACCCGTCAGCTTGCGCAGCGCCTGGCTCATCAGCCGCGCCTGAAGGCCGACATGGGTATCGCCCATTTCGCCCTCGATCTCCGCCCGCGGGACCAGCGCGGCGACCGAATCCACCACCAGCACGTCGATCGCGTTCGAGCGCACCAAGGTGTCGACGATCTCAAGCGCCTGCTCGCCGGTGTCGGGCTGGGAGATGATCAATTCGTCGATATTGACCCCCAGCTTCTTGGCATAGCCGGGATCGAGCGCATGCTCGGCATCGACGAACGCCGCGGTCCCGCCCTCCTTTTGCGCTTCGGCGATGGCATGAAGCGCGAGCGTCGTCTTGCCCGAGCTCTCCGGCCCGTAAATCTCGACCACCCGGCCGCGCGGCAGGCCGCCGACGCCGAGCGCGATGTCGAGCCCCAGGCTGCCCGTCGAAATCGTGTCGATCTCGATCTTCTCGCGGCTTCCGAGCCTCATCGCCGAACCCTTGCCGAAGGCGCGGTCGATCTGCGCCAGCGCGGCTTCGAGGGCTTTTTGACGATCCATGCTCGGGGCTTCCATTCCGCTACCGATAATTTTCAACTGCGTTGCCATGACCATCCTCTCCCAGTTTAATCAAGGCGAATCGCGCCTCGATCAACAGCGGCCGAGCCCCGCCGTCGGGACAGTACGTACCCTATTCGTTCTTCGAGAACAAGTAGGGAACATTGGTTTTCTATTTATCTTTTCTTACAAGCGCTTTCCCTTGTTTTGGTCATTGGATGCGCCACTCCGCCACCAACTCGTCCACCCGGGCATAAGCGCGGCGGACGAGCTCGCGGGTCGCTTCGGGGCTGCGCCACGCCGAATGACAGGATAAGACCACGTTCGGAGCAGCGCGGATGGCCGCGTCGGACGCGGGCGGCTCGCGCTCGTAAACATCCAGCCCGGCGCCCACCAGATGGCCACTTGCCAGCGCTTTCAGGAGCGCGCGCTCATCGACCAGCGAGGCGCGAGCCGTATTGATGAGCACCGCTCCGGGCTTCATTGCGTCAATCTTGCGGGCGTCGATGAAATTGGCGGTCCCGGGAACGGCGGCGAGATGGAGGCTGACGACGTCGGATTGGGCAAGCAGCTGTTGCAATTCGACCTGGTCGCACGCGCCGTCGCCCGTCCCGCTCCGCGACCAGCCGATGACCTTCATCCCAAATCCACTCGCGAGCCGCGCAAGCTCGGTACCGACCCCGCCGAGCCCGACGACCCCCAGTGTCTTGCCGCCAAGCTCGCCAATGGGCATCCCTCCCCACCCGCCGCCGCGCATCAGTTCCTGCTGCGATCCCAGGTCGCGATAGACCGCCAGCATTAGCGCAAAAGCATGTTCGGCCACCGTCCGGTCGCCGTAGCCACGGATGCCCTCGAGCAGAATGCCGGAGCGCTCGCACGCCGGGCGGTCGATATAGAAATCAACGCCGGTGCCGAGAAAGACGATCGCTCGCAGGTCGCTGCACTGGGCCAGCACGGCGGCGTCGATCCGGGTCCCGTCGCTGATGACCACGGCATGACCTTGCAGCCGCTCGATCAATTCCTCGACCGCGCCCGCGGCCGGATAGACCCGCAACGCGAAACGCGGTGGGTCGAGTTCCTCGATTGCGGCAATTACGTCCGCGGTCGCGTCCGGGCAGACCGCCGATTGGGCGGCGCTCACGAATTTTCCGGGAGCGGCGTGTCGAGCGGCGCATTCTCCGCTTCCGTGGACGAACGGATCAGGGTGGAGGCAGCATAAATGACCACGACCACCACCAGCCAGCGCAGGATTTCCAGCGGCATCGAGCGCACCAGCAGCGCCGCAATGAGGATTCCGGGAACAGCGCCAATCGCCGTTGCAATGACGATCCGCAAGTCGATCTCGCGGCGCTTCACCAGCGGAATTGCTGCAGCCGGGCAAAGACAGGTCACCGCACCGATCATGATCGGAAACGCTGCCTGCGGATCGAGACCGAGCAAGCTTAGCGTGATCAAGGTCGGGGCATAGAAGCCGATCCCGAGATTCATCAGCGAGGCGAACAGGAAGCTGGCGATCATGGCGATCGCAGTCGCAGCCGGCGGAAGCGAGGTTGCATGTCCTCCAGCGGGCATCAGGTGAAGGTTCCCCAACGTCATCGCAACCGCCGCGAGGATAAGGCCGATGGCCATCACGAGGCGTACTTTGGCCGGCGGGATTCGGCGCACCATCTTGGCGCCCGCGACAGCACCAAGCATCGCCGCGCCAATGCACAGCACCAGCAGCACGGGATCGACCTTGATGATGCCGATGATCAGCGCCGCCTGAAGCGGTCCGGGCAGGCTGCTGGCAACGAGCAGGGTCGCGGGGATCAGATAGTCGGGAACGAGCTTGCGCAGCTTGTAATAAGCGGTGCTCGGCGCAAACGATCCAATCCCCAGCGTATCGAAGAACCAGATCACCGCCATCACACCCGCCACCTCGGCATCGGGGCGCAAGGGCTCATGGGTTCGGCGAACACGCGCCGCGATGAGCAAGGCCACCCACAAGGAGAGGCCTGCCATGACAAGGATCAAGGCTGGCGGAAGCCACTGCTGCACCGACTGGACCATTCGCGCCCCCGCTCGACTGGAACGAGAGGGTACACGAGTGCCGCGTCAGTTCAACTCATGGCGGCTGCCCGCTCGTCTTAGGCCGGCGTCACGTCACCCGCACCGGTGCCGGCATCCGCGCCCGGCTCCGGCCGCGTGTCGAAGACTTCGTCGATGATGCCGAAGGTCTTGGCCTCGTCGGCCTCGAGGAACTTGTCGCGGTCCATGGCCTTCTCGATGTCCTCGATCTTCTGGCCGGTATATTTGGCGTAGAGCTCGTTGAGCCGCTGGCGCATGCGCAGGATCTCGCGCGCCTGGATTTCGATGTCCGCGGCCATGCCCTGGGCGCCGCCCGACGGCTGGTGGACCATGATCCGGCTGTTGGTCAGCGCGACGCGCATGCCCGGCTCGCCCGCCGCCAGCAGGAAACTGCCCATCGACGCCGCCTGGCCGATGCACACCGTCGAAATCTTCGGCCGGATGTACTGCATGGTGTCGTGGATCGCGAGGCCCGCGGTCACCACCCCACCGGGCGAGTTGATGTACATGAAAATGTCCTTTTTCGGGTTCTCCGACTCCAGGAACAGCAATTGGGCGGTGACGAGGCTCGCCATATGGTCCTCGATCGCACCGGTGATGAAGATGATCCGCTCGCGCAGCAGGCGGGAGAAAATGTCGAAGCTGCGCTCGCCCCGGTTGGATTGCTCGATGACGATTGGAACGAGCTGCGCAACGATGTCCTGATGGTCGATCACGTGGGTGCGGTCCTTACAATTTGATTTGCCTACATCGGGCGGAACGCGGCCATGTTCAAGCCATTCGCCGGACAAAGGATGGGCAATGAAAAAGGGCGGCCCGACCGGCGGACCGCCCTTCCCCATTAGTGACGGATAATCGAGCTACTTCATCTTCACCGACACTCGGGCGTAGAGATAGCGGCCCGGAATGTCGTAAAGGTTGGGATCGTAATTGGGGATGCCGCAGGTGGTGCAAACCGGCGGATCCTTGTCGAAGATGTTGTTCACGCCAACCGCGAGACCAAGGTCGTGCATGAAGCCCGGCGACCACCGCAACTGGCCATCGACATAGATGCGCGAGGGGATTGCGTGACCATCGCTTTCCTTCATTGACGAGGTGTAGCGCCCGATCAGCGTCGCCCCCACCTGGCCCAGGCTCCAGTCGAGTGAATCGACCACCTTGAGAGCCGGGAAGCCATTGTACGGGCTGCCGATTTCGGTTCCCTTGCGCTTGACCGTCTGGCTTCCGGTCGCGGTCGGGATGATCTCGTCATAGCGGCTGAGGAAGCTATGATTGGCGGTCAGCGTGAACTGGCCGACTGGCGCGCGCGGCAATCGCGCCGAGAAATTGACGTCGAAGCCGTTGGTCCGAATCCCGCCGATGTTCTGCAACACGCCCTGGATCTGGGTGATCTGGCCGGACGCCGTGCGCGGCACCGCGGCGCAGGCGATCGGGTCGCCGACCACGTAGCAATTGGCGAGGATGGTCGCGGCATCGACCTGCTGGATCGCCCCGTTGACCGAGATCTGGTAATAATCGAACTCGAGCGAGACGCGCTTTTCGAGGGCCGAGGGAACCCACACCGCGCCCAGCACAAGACCCTTCGAGGTTTCAGCCTTGAGATCGGGATTGCCCCCGGTCACGACCGAGATTTGCGGATTGTTCTGCTGATATCCAGCGGGAACGCCGTTCGCCTGGCAATTGGCGAGGACTGCACCGGTCGGATTGGCGCTCGCCGAACAAGGATCGGTGAGCTGGGCATCGAAGCGGGTCTTGCTGCCGAACAATTCGCCGATCGTCGGTGCCCGGAACCCGGTGCCATAGCTGGCGCGCAGCTTCACGTCGGGAATGCCGGTGAAATTCGCTCCGACCTTCCACGTCGCCTTGCTGCCCGAGGTCGAATAGTCCGAATAGCGCGCGGCGCCGGTCAGCTCGAGCATTCTGAATAGCGGGGCGTTAAGCTCGCCGTAGACTTCCTTGACGTTGTAGCCACCCTTGGTCGGGAGCGCCGGAATATCCGAACTGAAGCCCGCCGCAGTGATCGGATCGGGATCGAACCGGCCCTTGAGATTGCGATATTCAGCGCCCGCCGCGAGGCCGAGATCGCCGCCCGGCAGAGCAAACAGCTTGCCCGAGATATTGGCGCTCGCGCCCCACAATTTCTGCTCCGAGCTGTCGTGTTCGACATAGGTCACGTAATCGAGCATCGGCTGGGTGATCGACCCCTGGCCGCCGAAGATGTTGAATGGCACGCAGCCCGGGGTGGCCTGGCAGGTCGCGAGCGGCCCCAAGGCAATCGCCAGCTTCTGAGCATTAACGTTGCCGGTGAAGCGCTGAGTGGCCTTGTTGTTGCCGGCGAAGGCGTTGACGTCCCAGAACCAGTCCGAGTTCGCCAGCGCCACTTTGCCGTCGAGCGTGGCTGTCCCGTAATAGGTTTTGACCTTCTGGGCGTAGCGCCGCGGACCGGCTTCCACCAACCGGCGGCCGATGAAGTTATAGGTCGTAGAATCGAGCGTCACGCCAAACGGATTATACGGGTTGGTCGAATCGATGACGATCGTGTCGAGCAAATTGCCATTGCCGGCGTCGGGACCAACAAACAGTGGCAGCGGAGCCGCCTGGTTCTTGGATTCACGGCGGTTGGCGATCAACTTGACCGTGAAGTGCGTATCCGGGTTCAATTCCTGCCGGATATTCACAAATCCGCCGTAGCGGGTGAGCGGGGTGAGAAGGTAGTTGTAAGGCGCGAAATTGAAGCGATCGGCCGTTGTAAACGCCTTGAAATCGCTATTGGGATCGGTTGGATTGGCCGGGTTGAAGATGATCGGACGGCCGATCACGGGCCCGCGCAGAGTCAGATTGTTGCCAAGGACGATGAACCGGGCAAGCTCGGTCGCCGACGAGCAGCCGCCATCAAGGCAGCTGGTGCCATAAGGCGACGGGAATGCCGAAATCGCGCGGTCGCCAGCAAACACCGATCCATTTTTGACGAAACTGGCGCCGGCGACGATCTGGGTGGAGCGGTCGCGGCCATTGCCCCAGCTCAGCTGGTAATTCTGGCTGAAGCCGTCGCCCTGGCCATATTCACCAAGCTGGGCGCTGGCGTCGAACCCTTCCTGCGACTGCTTGGTGATGATGTTGACCACGCCGGCGATGGCATCCGAGCCGTAGATTGCCGAAGCGCCGTCCTGGAGCACTTCGACGCGCTCGATCATGCTTTCAGGGATGGCGTTGAGATCGACCGAGCCCGGCACGCCCGACGCCGAGGCGCCGTTGACGAAGCGCAGACCGTCAACCAGCACCAGGGTCCGCTTCGACCCCAGGTGGCGAAGGTCGATTTCAGCTGCGCCGGCGCCGACGCCCGCGCCATCGGGCGGGTTGCCGTTATTGCCCGACGTATTGAATTTGTTGTTGAGGCCGCCGCCGACGCTGGGCAGGCGCTGAAGCACTTCGCTGACGCTGTTGAGCCCGGTCTTTTCGATGTCGCTCTTGTCGACGAAGGTGATCGGCGAATTCTGATCGAGCGGATTGTGGCGGATGCGCGACCCGGTGATGACGATGTCGCCCTCGCGGTCCTTGGCCTCGACCGGCGCCGCCTGGGATGCCTGACCGGTCTGGACTTCCGGCGGCGGCAGGTTGCTTTGGGCCTGGGCCGCCGAAGCGGCAGAAGCGAGCGCCACAAAAGCCACGCCCGCGCGCAGCGTCACATTCGATCGCATAAAGATTCCCCTAGATTGCCGTCAGCTGCGACGGCGTGCGGGGATAAACTAGAGCAGGCGGGTGCGGCGCGGAACGGGAAAGTCACGCACCCGTCACAATTCTCGTCAAGTGATGCAATTAATCTACACTTGGCCCGGCCGGCCGGCGCTTGGCCCTGGCAGCGCGAGATAGGCCAGGCGGCGGATTTCGCGGCGGCCGCGGGTGACGGTGTCGAGGATCAGGCCGGCGAAAAAGCTCAGCACCGCGACGATCGTCATTCCAGTGACGAGGATCGCGGTCGGAACCCGCGGCACCAGGCCGGTGGCGACATAGGTCATGACCAGCGGCACCGCGAGCACCAGCGCCGCCAGTAGAAGCAGTCCGCCGAGACTTCCGAAATAGAGCAAGGGCCGCTCGATCCGGTACAAGGTGACGATCGTGTTGAGGATCCGCCAGCCATCGCCAACGGTCGACAGCTTGGAATGGGACCCTTCGGGGCGCGCGCCGTAAGCGGTTTCGACCTCGCCCACCGGCATCCTGAGCTCGAGCGCGTGAATGCTCATTTCGGTCTCGATCTCGAACCCCGACGACAGCACCGGGAAGCTCTTGACGAAGCGCCTCGAGAACACGCGGTAACCGGAGAAGATATCGCTGAAACTGCGCCCGAACAGCCCCGCCAGCAGGCCGGTAAACAGGCGGTTGCCGAAAACATGGCCGCTGCGATAGGCGTCTTTCTCCTCGTGGCGGCGGGTGCCGACGACCATGTCGAGCTGATCCCGGAGCAGCAGCTCGACCATCGCCGGAGCAGCCGCGGGATCATAGGTCAGATCGCCATCGGCCATGACGTACAGGTCGGCATCCACATCGGCGAACATCCGCCGCACGACATGGCCCTTGCCCTGCTGGACCTCGGTCCGGACGATCGCGCCGCTCGCCGCCGCAATTTCGCGGGTGCGGTCGCTGCTGTTGTTGTCATAGACGAAGACGGTGGCGCCGGGCAGCGCGGCCCGAAACCCCGCGACCGTGGCGGCGATCGCCGCCTCCTCGTTATAACAAGGCAGAAGGACGGCGATTGTCGGTTGCTTGCTTGCGGCCATCTGCCCCTCGTTAGCCATCCCCGCGACAACGGGGACTCAGGTCGTCCGCTATAGCTGGGTTCCCGCTCGGCCGGGAACGACGATTATTTCTTGCCTTTGGGTGCGGGCTTCTTCGCTGCAGGCTTGGCGGGCTTTGGCGCCCCTTTCTTTGCTGCCGGCTTGGCCTCGGCCTTCTTCGCAGCCGGTTTAGCCGCTTGCGGCTTGGTCGCCGGCTTGGCCTCGACCTTCTTCGCGACCGGTTTCGCCGCTTGCGGCTTGGGCGCCGGCTTTGCCTCGGCCTTCTTCGCGGCGGGTTTGGGCGCAGCTTTCGCGGCCTTCACACCCT
>JARXKO010000032.1 GCA_030271595.1 Pseudomonadota bacterium
ATTAGCGGTCTGCCCTTCCCCACCCCTTCACCAGCGCTTCCGCCACCGCGACATCGGCGGGAAAGTCGACCTCGCCCCATTCCTCGCCATGAATGTCGAGCGTCCGCACCTCGCTCGACTGAGCCAGCTGGTGGATCACCCGCAGGTACCAGATGGTCGTCCCCTCGGGCGTTCGCAGCGCCGCCTCGACCGCCCCGCGGAACCGCTCCGCCCCGCCATCGCGGAATGCCAGCAGGCCGATCGATTCGGCATTGACCACGCCGCGATCGAGGCGCTTGCCGATCGCCGTCAGGCGCCCGCCGACTTCGACCACCTTCATGTCGTCATCGTCATAGTCGGGCTTGCGATCGATGGTCACGCACATGGCACCGAGCCGGCTTTCGACCACTCGCTTCATCAGCGCGTTCGAGACCAGGGTATCGCCGTTCCACACCAGGCACTCGCCGCCAAGCTCGGCGCGCGCCATGTACAGCGAGCCGGTATTGTCGGCGACCCTGGAGAAGGGGTTGAAGATCGTCCGCACCTTGGGCCCGCCGCTTGCGCGCGCCGCGATCGCCGCCTCGACCAGCTCGGCGTGGAAGCCGGTGACGATCACCGCTTCTTCGACCCCGTTGGCGGCCAAGGCGTCGAGCTGCCAGTCGAGCAGCGAGCGGCCGGCGAATTCGATCATGCACTTGGGCCGGTCATCGACCAAATGACCCAGACGCGTTCCCTGGCCGGCGGAAAGGATGATTGCTTTCATGGTTCCGGCGGCCTTTGCTTGGAAATATGGCGGCGATTGGGCATTAGCGGGACGACCCCAGGGAAATGGAGCGACGCCAAGTGAAAAAGATTGAGGCGATCATCAAGCCCTTCAAGCTCGACGACGTCAAAGACGCGCTTCACGATATCGGCGTCAGCGGCCTGACCGTGTCCGAAGTGAAGGGCTTCGGCCGCCAGAAGGGCCATACCGAGCTCTATCGCGGGGCGGAATATGTCATCGACTTCCTGCCCAAGGTGAAGATCGAGGTGGTGGTCGAGGCCAATATGGTCGACCGCGCGGTCGAGGCGATCGAAAATGCCGCCCGCACCGGGCGCATCGGCGACGGCAAGATCTTCATCCTGTCGGTCGAACAAGCGATTCGAATCCGCACCGGCGACCGTGGTTCGGACGCGATTTAGGGAGATTGGCGTCATTGCGAGGAGCGAAGCGACGCCGCAATCCACTGGCGCGAGGCTGGATTGCTTCGCTTCGCTCGCAATGACGATGTAACGGGCCGCCATGGAAGACCCGCGACTCAACAGCATGGCGCCCGACGAGCTGCGCAGCTGCATGCGCAGCCTTGGCTACCGCACCCAGAACGACCTCGCCCGGGCGATCGGCGTGTCGCGCTCGGCGGTCAGCCTGTGGCTCGAAGGCAAGGTCGGGGTGCCGCGCCCGATCGCGATGCTGCTGCGAATGCTGGTCGCGGCCCAGCGCCGGGCTTATTGAGCGCCGTGCGATGATCGAGCTCGACGACCAGCAACAAGCGGCGCGCGATTGGTTCGAGCAGCTGCGCGACCGCATCTGCGCGGAGTTCGAGGCGATCGAGCGCGAAGCCGGGAGCGACGCCGCGTTCACGTTCACGCCGTGGGACCGCGACGATGCGTCCGGCGAACCCGGCGGCGGCGGAGTCCGCGGCCAGATGAACGGCCGCGTGTTCGAAAAGGTCGGGGTCAATGTCTCGACCGTCGGCGGCACATTCTCGGAGGAATTCGCGAGCCAGATCCACGGCGCCGAGGCCGACCCGGGCTTCTTCGCCACCGGCATCAGCCTGGTCGCGCACATGGCCAATCCGCATGTCCCCGCGGTGCATATGAACACCCGCTTCCTGGCCACCACCAAGCGCTGGTTCGGCGGCGGCGCCGACCTCAACCCGGCGATCGCTTATGCCGCGGACACCGAGGCCTTTCACGCCCGGCTGCGCGCCGCCTGCGCCGCTCACGACCCGACCTTCTATCCGCGTTTTTCCAAATGGGCGGAGGAGTATTTCTGGCTTCCCCACCGCCAGGTCGCGCGCGGCGTCGGCGGGATATTCTACGATCACCTCGAAGGCCATTTCGACGCCCATTTCGCCTTCACCCGCGATGTCGGGGAGGCGTTTCTCGACACCTTCCCGAGGATCGTCCGCGGGCGGATGAACCAGGAATTCAGCGACGCCGACATGGAACGGCTGCTCGAATTCCGCGGCCGCTATGTCGAGTTCAACCTGCTCTACGACCGCGGCACCTTGTTCGGGCTCAAGACCGGCGGCAACATCGACGCCATCCTGATGAGTCTGCCGCCGTTGGCACGGTGGCGATGAGCTATCGCCCGGTCGCCGATGGGCAGCTCGCGGCGGTGGTCACCTTTCTTGAAATGCGCGAGCGGCCGGCGCTCGCAATCCCGCCCTCGCCGCTCGGCTTGCGCCGAATCGAACGGCCGGCACCGGCCGAATATCGCGACTTGTTCCGTTTGGTCGGCTCGCCGTGGCTGTGGTTTTCGCGGCTAGTGCTCGATGATACTGCGCTTGACGCGATCACCCACGATCCCAAGGTCGAACTCTATGCTGTCGAGGATGAAGCGGGCCGGCCATCGGGCATGCTCGAGCTTGATCTGCGCGAGGCCGGCGCCTGCGAGCTGGCCTTCATCGGCCTGGTTCCGGCACTGGCCGGCCGCGGGCATGGCCGCTGGCTCCTCGCCGAAGCGCTCGACAAGGCTTGGCGGCCGGGGGTCGCGAGGGTCCATGTCCACACCTGCTCGCTCGATCATCCCGCCGCATTGCCGGCTTATCGCCGGGCCGGGTTCGCCCCCTACAAGCGCGCGATCGAAACCTTTCCCGATCCGCGCCTGAGCGGGATCCTGGCGCTCGACTGCGCCCCTCAGGTGCCGCTGGTCGGCGCGGTGACGGTATCGCGGCCCGACAGCTGCACGTAGATCCGCGCCAGCATCACCGCGAACAAAGCGGTGAAGGCGGCATTGAACAGCCCTTCGCACAGGCTCAGCACCAAGGCGCTCGTGCTCATCGGCTCGAGCGGTCCAAGCGCGAACGTCGCGACGCTGCCGACGATCGCTCCAATGGCCATCAGCACGACCCCTGCGCCAATCAGGATGATCACCAGGAACCCCAGCAGCTTCCAGAATTTCCCGTTGGTGAGGTGCCAGCTGCGGGTGATGATCCCGATCGGGCCGGCGGGTTCGGCGCTGGCGACGGGCGTGCCCATCAGCATGCGCACACCCAGGAACAAGGCAACGATCACGAAGATCACCACCAGCACCGCCATTGCCGGAGTCATGGCGGTCGCTGCCTGATCGAGCTTGATGCCGCTGAGCATGGCCGCGATCAGCAGCGGGATCGCAAGCACCACCAGGCCGAGCCCGACGATGAGCGCGGTCAGAAAATAGATCGGCATCCGCCGCGCGCCGTGGGCGATCGCGCCGGCGACGGTGATCGACGGCTTGAGCGCCAGCCGGACCAGCGCCAGCTGGCCGATCAGCGCGATCAGCCCGGCGGCCAGGGTCAGCAGATCGACCCACAGCGGGGATTTGCCGTCAAGGCTGCTGCCTTGCGGCTCGATCAGCCCGCTGATCATGGTCGGGACTCCGGTCAGCGCCAGCGCGACGCTCGCGAACAGCCGCCCCTCGCTCGCGAACAGCGCCCGGGTTTCGTCCCAGGCCTTGGAAATTGACAGGTTCGACATCACCACTCCCTCGTTCGGCCCGGTTATGGTCGGCGGCCTTGCCAAGCGCAATCTCCTTGCCCGCGTCGGCCCGGATCGCCATCTGCGGTCGGCAATGGAAGCGATCGGCGACATCGAGTGGCGGGTCAGCCCCGGCCTGACCCCGTATGCGGAGGCGCTCGAGGCGATGGAGCAGCGCGCCGCCGCGGTCCGCTCGGGCAGCGGGCGCGAGCTGGTGTGGCTGCTCGAGCATCCGCCATTGTTCACCGCCGGCACCAGCGCCGATCCGGCCGAGCTCAGCAATCCCCTGGGCCTACCGGTGTTCGCCGCCGGGCGCGGCGGGCGCTACACCTATCACGGCCCCGGTCAGCGGGTCGGATATCTGATCCTCGACCTCGAACGGCGCGGCAAGGACGTCCGCCGCTTCGTCCATGCGCTCGAACAATATATGATCGATACGCTGGCGCGGTGCGGGGTGGCGGCGCACCGCGCGCCCGGGCGAATCGGTATCTGGGTCGGAGCGGGCGAAGACGAAGCCAAGATCGGCGCTTTGGGGGTGCGGGTAAAACGCTGGGTTACGCTCCACGGCTTTGCGCTCAACGTCGCGCCCGACCTCGGGCATTTCGGCGGGATCGTGCCATGCGGGATCAGCGAATTCGGGGTTACCAGCCTCGCCAGCCTCGGCAAAACGGCGTCGCTGGCCGAAGTGGACGTCGCATTACGTCAATGTTTCAGCCAATTTCTCGTTAATCTTGGCGGTTCGTGCAAAGACTCTTGATGGAACCTAGCGCTTCAGACTATGAGTCGCGCGATTTGCGTGGCGGGCAACCGCTGCAGATCGCAATAATTAGGGAGTTTTGAATGCGTGCTCTTATCCTGGTCGCTGGTGCGGCCCTGGCGATTTCTGCTTGCAGCAGCAACGACGCCGCCAATAACACAATGAATCTCGACGAAAACATGACCGCCGACATGAATGCCGGTATGGACATGAATGCGACGGACATGAATGCCGGCATGGACATGAACGCAACCGATGCGAACATGACCATGAATGCCGATACCAATGCGGCCGGTGCGAATACCACCAACGCAATGTAATCGATGACGCCTCCATCACGGAGGCGTTGGCGTTTGAAGGGGCTGCCGGTTATTCCGGCAGCCTCTTTTTTTGGCATTGGCGATTCGCCCGGGAGTTTGGGATGCGACATGGACTGACCCTTCTGGCCGGCGCCACCCTCGCCCTCTCGGCGTGCGGCGCAAAAGGCGGAGCCGATGCCACCGCCAATGCCGACACCGGCCTGACCGCCGACTCGATCAGCGCCAATGACGTGACCGCGATCGACGCCGTCACCGGCGAAGCCGCCAACATGGCGGCCGATGTCGATTATTCGAACATGGTCGACAATTCGGGCAATAGCGCCAACGGCGCCGCAATCGCGCCCAAGCCAAGGGCCGGCGCGCCTGCCAAGCCATCAAAGACCGCGCCGAAGTCCGCTCGCGCTCCCGCGCCGGCCGTCGCGGCCGAACCCGCGCAACCGGCCAACGCCACCCAATGATCTAGGGCAGCCCGACCAGCTTGTGCGCCTGCAGCGACAGGCGCCAGCGCGGCCGTTCCATCGCCAGGCTGATCGCGGCGGCGACCGCTTCGTCGGGCTCGGCGCAATCCATCGGTTGAACCAGGAAATGACGAAAGTCCCAATCCTCGAGCGCCGCCGGGTCGATTCCCGCCTGCGGCCACACCAGCTTCAACTCGTCGCCGCGCCGCTGCACCACCTCGGTCCCGCCTTTGGGGCTGACGCACAGCCAGTCGAGCCCCGCCACCGCGGGCAGCGTGCCATTGCTTTCGGCCGCAACCTCGAAACCGCGCCCGTGGAGCGCCTCGACCAGCGCGGGATCGAGCTGAAGCATCGGCTCGCCCCCGGTTACCACCACCAGCCTCGGGCCCGGCGCTCCGCCCCACCTCGCCGCGACATGATCGGCAAGCGCCTGGGGATCGGCGAACTTGCCCCCGCCGGCGCCATCGGTGCCGACAAAATCGGTGTCGCAGAAATTGCATTGCGCGGCGGCGCGGTCTTCCTCGCGCCCGCTCCACAGATTGCACCCGGCGAAGCGCAGGAACACCGCCCGCCGCCCCGACTGGGCGCCTTCTCCCTGCAAAGTGAGGAAACATTCCTTGACCGCATAGGTCATGCGTAAGCCGTCGGGTCGCGAAGCTCGGCGTCGGCGAAACCCTTGGCGCGCAAGCGGCAGGCGTCGCAGCGGCCGCAATGACGACCGTCGGGCAGCGGATCGTAGCAACTGTGGCTGAGCCCGGCGTCGAGCCCGAGCCGCGCCGCCTCGCGCGCGATATCCGCCTTGGTCATGCCGGCGAGCGGCGCGTGGATGGTGAAGCCCTGGCCTTCGCTCCCGGCCCTGGTCGCCAGATTGGCGAGCGCCTGAAAGGCGGCGATGAATTCGGGCCGGCAATCCGGGTAGCCCGAATAATCCACCGCATTGACCCCGATGTAGAGGTCGTGCGCGCCGCTGGCTTCGGCGAGGCCGAGCGCGAGGCTGAGGAAGATGGTGTTGCGGGCGGGCACATAGGTCACCGGAATGCCCTCCCCGACGCCATCCTTGGGCACGTCGATGTCCGCGGTCAGCGCCGATCCGCCAAAGGCCCGCAGGTCGAGGTCGAGGACGACGTGGCGCTCGGCCAGCTCGGCCGCGATCGCCTTGGCCGCTTCGATCTCGACGCGGTGGCGCTGGCCGTAATCGATAGTCAGCGCGATCACCGCAAACCCCGCTTCGCGCGCAAGGGCTGTGCAAACCATCGAATCGAGCCCGCCCGAAAGCAGGACGACCGCGCTCTTCACAACTTGATGCCGAGCCGCGGCGCCGCCCAGAACATCAGTGCATAAAGAGCGATGGTGACGGCGATGGTCAGCGCCATGGTGGCGACGAAGCTCCACCCCGACCGAAGCAGCCACGGAACCATGAGAAACAGGGGCATCGAGGGGATGATGAACCAGAAGGTGCTGCCGGCAAGGTCGGCGACCTTGGCATTGTCGCCGCTGTCGATGAACAGCCAGGTCATGGCGAGCAGCGACACCAGAGGCAGCGAGGCGACCAGCCCGCCCCAGCCCGGGTAGCGGCGCGCGATCTCCGACACCGCGGCGACGATCGCGCCCGACAGCAGCGCTTTGAGAATGAGGTAGAACACGCGCGCCCTCTACGCATTTCAGCGCGATAAAAGAAGGCCCGCCAGCGATCCGGCGGCCGCTTCGGCCCGAAAGTAAATAGAAGGGCCGCCGGGCTTGCAGCTCCGGCGGCCCAATGACCGGGCGCCTCAGCCCGACCGGGAGCGATGCGTGCCGCATCCGGCACCACCACGCTGTAGATGACGTTGGTTAAACGCTGCCTTAATGGCCGCGTTCGACCTTGACCCCGCAATCGCCGAGGCGATGGGCCTGCATGACATAGGCGTAAGGGGCACCGTCGGCGATGCCCTGAACGTCGACCCGCAGGGATCGCGGGGTGACGACCTTGATCGTCGCCTGGCCGAAGCCGGCGCCCGAACACCGATAACTGAGGCGCAACGTATCGCCGCTGTCGGCCAGTATCTGATGGCTGCATTCCGCCGCCTTGTGCTCGACGAACGCCAGATCGACCGGGTCGGCGACGCATTGCTTCGCCGACGCCTTCGCACCCGGGATTCCGCTCAGTTCCCACAGTCCCCCGGCGACCCCGGCCAGCGCCTTGGGCATGTCCGCGGCCACTGCGCCAGCGCCCGCGGCAAGCGGGGCCAAGGCAGCGGCGAGGAGCAGTGTGAGGCGTGTCATCGGCATCCCGATACCATGTTGGAATAAACGAATGAAGACTCAAGCCTGGTTGAGTAATTCACCCGGCTCAATGTCGAAACTCGACGAGCAGAATTCGCAATCGACGGTGATCATGCCGTTCGCGCCGACCATTGCGGCGCGTTCCTCGAGCGGAAATTTGGCGATCACCGAGCGCACGTAATCGGGGTCGCAGCGGCAGCCGCGGCTGAGCTCGACCGCGCCCAGGGTGCGCACTTCGTCCTCCTCGTGAAACAGGCGCCAGACGAGATCGTCGAGCGCGAGGCCGGCGTCGGTCAGCTCCTCGCCCTTGACCGACCCGGCGAGGGTCGCGACGTGGGGCCAGTCGGGATGGTCGAGCCGGGTGTGCAGCCGCTCGCGGCCCTCTTCGCCCTCGGGCAGATGCTGGAACAGCAGGCCGCCGGCGAACCAGTGTCCGTCCCGTTTGTCCGCCGCCAGCCGGACGACGCTTGGGATTTGCTCGGACTGGCCGAAGAAATTCTGCGCCGCCTGCGCCAGGCTCTCGCCCTCGAGCGGGACGATCCCCTGATAGCGCTCGGCGATCGTCGAATGGTCGAAGGTGATCGCCAGATAGCCCTTGCCGAACAACGCGAACAGCGAGGGGTGCGGGCCCGCTTCGGCCAGGCGATCGGGATCGTGGCGGACATAGCCGCGCAATTCGCCGCTCAGATAATCGCACACCAGCAGGTCGATAATCCCGTTCTCGGTTTGCGCCTGGAGCGTGACCTGCCCTTCGGCTTCCTTGAGCAGCGATCCGAACAGCGCCGTCAGGACCAAAGCCTCGGCCAGCAATTGCTCGACCGCCGGGGGATAATTGTGACTCGACAATATGGCATCGATCGACGGCCCGAGCCGGACCACCCGCCCGCGCGCGTTGCGCGCCGGAATCGCGACTCCAAGCGCGACATCGATGTGCAGTGGAATGGCGGTCATCGCGAACGAAGATAGGGGCGCTTGGACCCCGGCTCAACCGCGGCGCCGCTCAGGCCGCTTCGGCCGGCAGCTCATAGTCGGCCGCGGCCGCCGACAGGGCGTCGACGAATTCGCGGATATGCGCTTCCTCGATGACCAGCGGCGGCAGCACCCGCACGACATTGTCGCCGGCGGCCACCGTCAGCAGGCCCCGCGTACGCAAATAAGCGACGAAGGCGCGGCTGTCGGTCTTCATCTTGATGCCGAGCATCAGCCCAAGCCCGCGCACCCCTTCGAACAGATGGTCGTGATTGGGCAGCATCTGCTCGAGCGCCGAGCGCAGCCGCTCGGCCTTGGTCCGGACACCGGCGAGGAATTCCTCATTGGCGATGATGTCGAACACCGCCTGGCCCGCGGCCATCGCCAGCGGGTTGCCGCCATAGGTCGACCCGTGGGTGCCGATCACCATGCCGCGCGCCGCTTTTTCGGTCGCCAGGCAGGCGCCGAGCGGGAAACCGCCGCCAATGCCCTTGGCGCTGGCCATGATGTCGGGCGTCACGCCATAATATTCGTGGGCGTAGAGATAACCCGTGCGCGCGACCCCGCACTGGACCTCGTCGAACACCAGCATCAAATCCTTCTCGTCGCAGACCTTGCGCAGCCCGCGGATGAAGTCCTTGGACGCCGGACGGATGCCGCCTTCGCCCTGGATCGGTTCGAGCAGGAAGCCGGCGGTATTTTCATCCACCGCGGCCAGCGCTGCCTCGAGATTGTCGAACTCGACGACGGTGAAGCCCGGCAGCAGCGGCGCGAAGCCATCGATCATCTTGGGCTGATCGGTGGCGCTGATGGTCGCCATGGTGCGGCCGTGAAACGCCTGCTTGAAGGTGATGAGGTTGGTCTTGTGCGGATTGCCCCCGGCATAATGGTAGCGGCGCGCGGTCTTGATCGCGCATTCGACCGCTTCGACTCCGCTGTTGGTGAAGAACACGGTGTCGGCGAAGGTGTTGTCGACCAGGCGCTGGGCGAAGGCCTCCCCCTGCGGCGATCCGTAGAGGTTGGAGACATGCATCAGGGTCGCCGCCTGGTCGGCGATGGCCTTGGTCAGATGGGGATGGCCGTGGCCCAAGATGTTGACCGCGATCCCGCTCGCGAAATCGAGATATTTCTCGCCCTTCTCGCCATAGAGATAGACGCCTTCGCCGCGCACCGGACGGACCGGCGACCGGGGATAAACGGGCATGAGCGGCGTGATGGCCATCAAGGGCTCCTGAATCTGGTCAATAATTGGCGCCGCCCGCCGGGGCCGCTTCCCGCCCGCCCTATACCAGCCCCCGCCCAAAGGAAAAGCGCCCCGGGTTTCCCCGCGGCGCTTCCCTTCATCCGGTCAAGGCGATCACACCTTAATCGTCATTATTGTCATGTTGGGAATGCCAGCCGTCATGTTCGGCATTGTCATCGTGGCCGTCGCGGTCGCTGTCGGCATAAGCGCCATTGTTATAGCCATAACCGTTGTAGGCGTTGCTGTAGCCATTGCCGTAATAGCCGTTGTTATAGCCATAGCCGCGGCCGTTGCGGGCTTCCTGGGCGACTTTGCGTTCGAGGCGGGCAATGCCATAGTCGAGATTGCGCGCTACGTTCGGATTGAGGCCATAACGAGCCGACTGCCGGACCTGGTTCTCGAGGTTGCGCGCCTCCCAGTTGAGGCGCGTGGCATCGTTGCGCCGCAGCATGCCGCGTTCGCTGAGCTGGCGGATCTGCCGCTGGACGCCATCGATCCGGTATTGCAGCGATCGTACCTGGCCATAGTTCTGGCCGTAGTTCTGGCCATAATTCTGGCCGTAGGCGGTCTGGCCGTAGCCGTAACCATAGGCCGGCTGGGGCTGCGGGAAATATTGCGCCGAAGCAGGCGCGGCGAAAGTCAGAGCCGTCCCGGCGGCGGCCAGAGAAATCAAGATCTTACGCATAACGGCTCTCCTTCATTGTGAGCGGGTTGATGCGTTGCTTATCGCCGAGTCGCGGTGTTGGCAGGCTGAACGCGCTCGGCAGCATTCGTTCACCTCAACTCTTCACCTTCCACCCGCTGCGCAGGAGCGCGTAGCACAGCGCGAACATCGCCAGATTGAGCGCCAGCAGCCCAAGCCCGCCGACCAGCAGCGGCGAATCGCTGACCCCGAGGAAGCCCGCGCGGAAGCCCGAGATGATGTAGAAAAACGGATTGGCGTGGCTCACCGCCTGGAAGGCGGGAGCGAGCGAATGGACCGAATAGAAGGTCCCCGACAGCAGCGACAGCGGAGTCACGACGAAATTGCTGACCGCCGCGGCATGATCGAACTTTTCCGCCCAGATCGAGGTCAGCAGCCCGAGGAATGCCAGCAGTAGCGACCCCATCAGCCCAAACCACAACACCAGCAGCGGATGGACGACCTGCACCGACACCCCTGGCCACAGCAGCATCACCAGCCACACCGCGAACCCGACCAGGAAGGCGCGGGTGACCGACGCCCCGACCAGCCCGGTAATCAGCTCCCCGGTCGACAAGGGCGGCATCAGATAATCGATGATATTGCCCTGGATCTTGCCGACCAGCAGCGAAAAACTTGAATTGGCGAAGGCGTTCTGGAGCATCGCCATGACGATCAGCCCGGGGGCGAGGAAATTGGCGAACGGCACCCCCATCACCACCCGTCCGGAGCGGCCCAGGGCGATGGTGAAAATGGCGAGGTAGAGCAAGGTCGTGATGGCCGGCGCCCACACGGTTTGCATCTGCACCTTGAAGAACCGCCTGACCTCCTTGATATAGAGGGTCTTGAGGCCACCCCAATTGACGCCCCTCAGCACCGGCACCCCCGGCGCATGGCGTACCCAGGACAGATTTTGGTCGTTGATGGGCTGGTCGTTCACTGGTGAGGCGACTATCGGCTGTCGCGGGCAGCCGCAAGCGCCGACTCACCGATCTGGATGCGGAGCATTGAAACCACCGATGTCATGGACCGACGAGCGCATCGAGCGCCTCAAGAAGATGTGGACCGGCGGCTCGACCGCGAGCCAGATTGCCGAGGACCTCGGCGGGGTCAGCCGTAATGCCGTGATCGGCAAGGCCCACCGCCTCGGGCTGGAGCAGCGGCCGTCGCCGGTCAAGGCGGGCGAGGAAAAGGCGAAGAAACCGGCCAAGCCCGCGGTTGCCAAGCCCGTTGCCGGCGCGGCTTCGGCCAAGGCGGCCACCGACGGTCCGGCAAGCAAGGCCGATTCGCCCGCGCCGGCCGCAAAGGGTCAGACTGACGGTAGCGCTACCCCTGCTTCGCCGCCGGCCAAGGCCGCGCCCGAAATGCAATATCGATCGATCGGCCCCGGCGGCTTCATCCGTCAGGGCCCGGGCGACCAGCAGGCGCCGATCCCGCCGGCCCCGCCGCGCCGCCTGGTCCCGG
>JARXKO010000033.1 GCA_030271595.1 Pseudomonadota bacterium
TTTGCACCAGGGTCGCGCCGTCGCGGATCAGCTGGTTGCAGCCCTGGGCGCGCGGATCGAGCGGCGAGCCCGGGACCGCCATCACTTCGCGCCCGGCCTCCGCCGCAAGCCGGGCGGTAATCAGCGAGCCCGAGCGCGGCGCGGCCTCGACCACCACCGTCCCGGCGGCGAGCCCGGCAATGATCCGGTTGCGATAGGGGAAGTGGCGCGCGCGCGGCTCGGTCCCCGGCGGCATTTCGGCGATCAGCAGTCCGCGCGTCGCGATCGCGTTCTGGCGCTCGGCGTTCTCTGGCGGATAAGCGACATCGATTCCCCCCGCGATGACCCCGATCGTCCCGCCCTCGAGCGCCCCGTCATGCGCCGCGCTGTCGATCCCGCGAGCGAGCCCGGACACCACCACCAGCCCCTCGCGGCCGAGGTCATGGGCAAGCCCGCGGGCGAAGCGGCACGCCGCCGCCGAGGCGTTGCGCGCGCCGACCATCGCCACCGCCGGCCGCTCGAGCAGCGCCAAATCGCCCTTGACCATGATCAGCGGCGGCGCGTCCTCCAGCGCCGCGAGCAACCGTGGATAGAGGCCCTGGCCGACGGACAGATAGCGCGCGCCGAGTTTCTCGACCAAAGCCATTTCGCGCCGTGCATCGTCGGCGCTGGCGATGCGCGGGGTCTTGCCGCCACCGCGCCGCGCGAGGTCCGGCAACGCAGCGAGCGCCGCGCCGGCGCTGCCGAAGCGCTGGAGCAGCTGGCGGAAGGTGATCGGCCCAATACCCGAAGTGCGGACCAGCCGGAGCCAGTCGATGAGGTCGTCGTTCAATCCTTGCCCTCCCCGATGCGTGGCTCGATGCCGGCCGCGAGACGGCGAATATTCTCGCGGTGCTTCCACAACACCAGCAAGGCGAAACCGAGCAGCATCGGGAAATAGAGGCCCTTGCCAAGCACTGCGGCAGAGAGCGGCGCGCTAACTGCAGCGGCCATGCCCGCGACAGACGAGATCCGGATCGTCAGCAGCAGCCGGATCCACAGCGCCGCATAGAACAGCGCGGCGAGCGGCAAGAGTGCAATGAGCACGCCAAGCAGGGTCGCCACCCCCTTGCCGCCCTTGAAGCCGAGCCACACCGGATAGAGGTGGCCGATCATCGCCCCGGCGGCGGCGAACGGACCGATTTCCAACCCCCACAGCTTTTGCGCCAGGAGGATGGCGGCAGTCGCCTTGAGACAATCGAGGATCAGCGTCAGCGCGGCCAGCCCCTTGCTCCCGGTGCGAAGGACATTGGTGGCGCCGATGCTGCCAGAGCCGATGGCGCGAACATCTCCCTTGCCGCCAAAACGCGCCAGCAGGAGCCCGAATGGGACCGACCCGAACAAATAGCCGAGCGCGATGGCATAGAGCATGTCGCGGGTCACTCTTGTTTACGATCCCCCAAATCCGTTCGGGCCGAACTTGGCAAAGCCCGGTCCTTGCTCGGTTTTGAAAGAAATACAGTCCTTCGACAAGCGCGGGACGAACGGCGTTGTTGTGGAATGCCGTTGTGACCGGCAAACGAGCCGGATGAACGCCAGCGCCCCGATCCTGTTCTTCGATTCCGGAGTCGGCGGACTGTCGGTGCTCGGGCCGACGCGCGCGCTCCTGCCCAACGCGCCGATCGTCTATGCCGCCGACAGCGCAGGGTTTCCTTACGGCACCAAGAGCGAGGCCGAACTTGCCGAACGGGTGCCCGCGCTGCTGGTGAAGCTCGCCGAGCGCTTTCGCCCGCGGCTGATCGTCATCGCCTGCAACACCGCCTCGACCATCGCGCTCGACCATGCCCGCGCCGTGATCGATGTGCCGGTGGTCGGCACCGTCCCGGCGATCAAGCCAGCCGCGGAGCTGTCGCGCAGCCGGGTGATCGGGGTGCTCGGCACCGAAGCGACGGTGCGCCAGCCCTATGTCGACGACCTCGCCGCGCGTTTTGCCGGCGATTGCGCCCTCGTCCGCCATGGATCGCCGCATCTGGTAAATCTTGCCGAAGCCAAGCTCGCCGGCCGCGAAATCGCGCTCGACGAAGTCCGCGCGGCCATCCAGCCAATGGTCGATGCGGGCCCAGAGATGGACGTGATGGTCCTCGCTTGCACCCATTTCCCGTTGCTCGGCGCCGAAATCTCCGCCGCCTTCCCGTCCATCCGCCAGGTCGATGGCGCAGCCGGGATCGCCCGGCGCATTGCGTTTCTGACCAGGGGCCAAGAGTGGCCGTCCTCGCCGCCGGCCGGGATCGCCGTGTTCACCGCTCCACCACCCGCCGGGCTCGGCCAGGCGCTGGCGCATTTCGGTTTGCGCGAAATCAAGTTGCTTGGGGACGAGGCCGATTAGAGAGCGAGGACGCCGACGGAGGAGTGGAAGTTGCGAGTCGTTCTCAATGGCCTTGAATCCCCTCTGGCGTTAAAGGGCCCGCGAGCGAGGTTTTACACTTGAATTACGACGCCATCTTCAAGTCCGCGATTGATCGCCTTCACGACGAAGGCCGCTACCGCGTGTTCATCGATATCCTGCGCACCAAGGGCAGCTACCCCAACGCCCGCTGCTTTGGCGGTAACGGCCCCAAGCCGATCACCGTGTGGTGTTCGAACGACTATCTCGCGATGGGCCAGCACCCGGCGGTGGTCGAGGCGATGGAGCAGGCGCTCCACGATGTCGGCGCTGGTTCGGGCGGCACCCGCAACATTGGCGGCAACACCCACCTCCACGTCGAACTTGAGGCCGAACTCGCCGACCTCCACGGTAAGCAGGGCGCGCTGCTCTTCACCTCGGGGTATGTGTCGAACGAGGCGGCACTGTCGACACTGGGTAAATTGCTCCCCGGCTGCGTGATTTTCTCGGACGAGCTCAACCACGCCTCGATGATCGCCGGGATCAAGAATTCGGGCTGCGAGAAGCGGGTGTTCAAGCACAACGACCTCGACCACCTCGAGCAATTGCTGCTCGAAGTGCCGGCCGAAACGCCCAAGCTGATCGCGTTCGAAAGCGTCTATTCGATGGACGGCGACGTCGCCCCGATCGCCGCCATCTGCGACCTCGCCGATAAATATGAAGCGCTGACCTATCTCGACGAGGTTCACGCGGTCGGCATGTACGGCCCGCGCGGCGGCGGGATTTCCGACCGCGACCAGGTCGCCGGGCGGGTCACGATCATCGAAGGGACACTGGGCAAGGCGTTCGGCGTGATGGGCGGCTACATCGCCGCCGACAGCAACATCATCGACTGCATCCGAAGCTATGCCCCGGGCTTCATCTTCACCACCTCGCTGTCGCCGGTGCTGGTCGCGGGGGCCTTGGCCAGCGTCCGCCACCTCAAGCGGTCGGATGTCGAACGCCGCGCGCAGCAGGAAGCAGCGGCTGCGCTCAAGTCGCGGTTCGACTCCGCCGGCCTGCCGCGGCTGGCAAGCGAAACCCATATCGTCCCGCTGATGGTCGGCTGCCCGGTCCGCGCCAAACGGATCAGCGACATCCTGCTCGCCGAATACGGCCTCTACGTTCAACCGATCAATTTCCCGACCGTCCCGCGGGGTACCGAGCGGCTCCGCTTCACCCCCGGCCCGCATCACAGCGAAGCGATGATGGATGAGCTGGTCGGGGCCTTGGTCGAGATTTTCGGCCGCCTCGAAATCCAGCAATCCCAAGCCGCATGAAGCGCCTGATCGCGGCGCTCGCGCTACTCCTCGCGGCGCCGCTCTACGCGCAGACCGTCGCCGCGAGGCCGCGCAAGCATTATGCGGTGCTGTTCGAAGTCGGGCACGATCTGTCGGGCCGATTGACCCAGTTCACACTCAACCGGGTGGTCGACCCGACCTCGGGATCGACCGCGAACGTCGCGATCGTCATCCCCAAGGCGTTCATCGACGGCGCCCGAGCCCGCTCCGCCACCCCGCTTAACGCCGGCAAGTCCGACCATTTTTTCACCTATTACATCTTCGACGCCGCGCGCCCGGCGGACGCCAGCCTCGACCAGCTCTAAGGCGCCGGTCAGGCGCGGGTTCGGGGTGGCGAATTCCGGCTTGATGGCCTAGAGCGCAAGGATGCGCATCGCCCTTTCCGCCGACCATGCCGGTGTCGACCTCAAGGACCTGCTCGTTGCCTGGCTCAAGGAGGGCGGCCACACGGTCACCGACCTTGGCACCCACGGCCACGCGAGCGTCGATTATCCCGAGTTTGGAGCGCGGCTGGCGCGTGTGATTGCCGACGGCGAAGCCGATCGCGGGATCGCCATTTGCGGCTCGGGCATCGGCATCGCGATTGCCGCCAATCGCAACCCGGCGTGCCGCTGCGCGCAGGTTAATGAGCCCTATTCGGCACAACTAGCGCGCCACCACAACGACGCCAATGCGATCGCGCTCGGTGCCCGGCTGATCGGGATCGACTTGGCCAAGGCCTGCGTCAGCGCCTTTCTTGAAACGCCCTTCGATGGCGGCCGCCACCAGCGTCGGGTCGACCAGCTCACCCATATCGCACAGGAAACTGCCTGATGGCCGAGGCCGACACCCGAATCGACAGCCGTTACGCCGTCCCCCGCGGCTTCTTTTCAAACGGCCTCGCCGAGCAGGACCAAGCGGTCGAGGCAGCGGTCGAGGCCGAACTCCATCGCGAGCAGAACCAGATCGAGCTGATCGCGTCGGAGAATATCGTCAGCAAGGCGGTACTCGATGCGCAGGGCTCGGTCCTGACCAACAAATATGCCGAGGGCTATCCGGGGCGGCGCTATTATCAGGGTTGCGGGCCTTCGGACACGGTCGAGACTCTGGCGATCGAGCGCGCCAAGCAGTTGTTCGGCTGCGGCTTCGCCAACGTCCAGCCGCATTCGGGCGCTCAGGCCAATGGCGCGGTGATGATGGCGCTGCTCAAGCCCGGCGACACGATCATGGGGATGAGTCTGGCCGCTGGCGGCCATTTGACCCACGGCGCGCCGCCGGCTCAGTCGGGCAAATGGTTCAACGCGGTCCAGTACGGGGTTCGGCAGGACGATCATCTGGTCGATTTCGACGAGGTCGAGCGCCTTGCCAAAGAGCATCGGCCAAAGATGATCATCGCCGGCGGCTCGGCCTATCCGCGGCATCTCGATTTCCCCCGCTTTCGAGCGATCTGCGATGAAGTCGGAGCAGTATTGTTCGTCGACATGGCGCATTTCGCAGGGTTGGTCGCCGCGGGCGAGCATCCGACCCCGTTCGGTCACGCCGATGTGGTCACGACGACGACCCACAAGACGCTTCGCGGACCGCGCGGAGGGATGGTCCTGACCGACGACGAAGCCATCGCCAAGAAGATCAACTCGGCGGTCTTCCCTGGCCTTCAGGGCGGGCCGCTGATGCACGTCATCGCGGCCAAAGCAGTAGCGTTCGGCGAAGCGCTCCAGCCCGAATTCAAGGCTTATGCCAAAGCGGTGATCGCCAACGCCCAGACGCTCGCCGGGCGGCTCAAGGAGCGCGGTGCGGACCTCGTCGCCGGCGGCACCGACACCCACCTCGCTCTGGTCGATCTGCGCCCGCTCGGCTTGACTGGCAAGGACGCCGACGAGAGCCTCGAGCGCGCCGGCATTACCTGCAACAAGAACGGCGTTCCGTTCGATCCGCTGCCGCCGATGCAGACCAGCGGCATCCGCGTCGGCTCGCCCGCAGGAACAACCCGCGGCTTCGGCAAGGCCGAATTCAGCGACATCGCCGACATGGTCGCCGACGTGCTCGACGGCCTGACCAGCAACGGGCTCGACGGCAATGGCAAGGTCGAGGCGGAGGTCAATGAGCGAGTCCGCGCGCTATGCGGTCGCTTCCCCATCTATCCCGGTTGAGGACGGCCCATGCGCTGCCCGTTCTGCGCCCATGAGGACAGCCAGGTAAAGGATTCGCGGCCTTCCGAGGATGGCGCCGCGATCCGCCGCCGCCGCCAATGCGAAGCGTGCGGCGCGCGCTTCACCACCTTCGAGCGCGTGCATTTGCGCGACCTTGTGGTGGCCAAGAAAAGCGGCGAGCGCGAGCCGTTCGATAGGGACAAGCTTTCGCGCTCGATAAGTATTGCCTGCCGCAAACGCAGTGTCGACAGCGACCGCATCGACCGGCTGGTGAGCTCGATTCAACGTCAGCTCGAAACCCGCGGCGACGAGGTTTCGGCCACTGCCATTGGCGAAGCGGTGATGGATGCGCTCAAAGCGATCGACCATGTCGCCTACATCCGCTTCGCCTCGGTCTATAAGGACTTCAGCGAACCCGGCGATTTCGCCGAGATCGCCGGTGCGGTCGGGGATGGCGGCTAAACCCCCGGTCATCGTCCTGGTCCGCCCGCAGCTGGGACAGAATATCGGCAAGGCGGCGCGGGCGATGCTCAATTTCGGGCTCACCGAAATGCGGCTGGTGGCGCCGCGCGACGGCTGGCCCAACCCCGATGCCGGACCGTCCGCAAGTGGAGCCGACGCGGTGCTTGCGCGGGCGACTATCTATGACACGGTCGCAACCGCGATCGCCGATTGCTCGCATGTTTTCGCCTCGACCGTGCGCCGCCGCGAACTCGTCACTCCGGTCGTCGGGCCAGCCCAGATGGCGAGCGCAATCGCTTCGGCCTCAGGCCGGTCGGCGATCCTCTTCGGGCCCGAACGATCGGGGCTCGAGACCGAAGAAGTCGCGCTTGCACGGGCGATTGTCACTGTCCCGATCAATCCCGATTTCGGCAGCCTCAACCTCGCCCAGGCAGTGATCCTGCTGGCCTACGAATGGTCGAAACACGTCGCACTAGCCCAGCCTCCGGCAAGGAAAGCCGAGCTGCTCGCTACCCATGGCGAAATTGATGAAATGGTCGCCCAACTCGACCAGGCTTTGATGGAAAAAGGCTATTTCCATCCGCCCGACCGGACCCCGGCGACCCGCAACACCATCCGCACCATCTTCACCAAGACCGGCTGGTCGTCGCGCGAGGTCAAGGCGGTGCGCGGGATTTTCCGTGCGCTTGCCGGGCCTTCGCGGCAGCGATGATTGCCTGCCGCCGCCGCCAGGCGCATGATAACGCCGTTCGACCGAGTCCGTTTGCGATGGAGGTATGACGATGACGAACCTGTTTCTGATCGTTTCGGCGCTGCTCGCGGCCGGCGGTGGCGGCAGTGGAATTGGACCTGACATTGGGTCGCGCTTAGACATGCGGGACCGCGTGCAAGGGCCGACTCCGGTAACCGGCATGTACCTGATCCCGCCCAAGGTGCCCGATTGCCGCACCCAGGCCGAAGTCGATGCCGCGATGGCTGCCCGGCGCCTCGGCGATGCCGAGAAATGCGATACCGAGCGCTTCCTCAGGGGCCGCTGAACTTGACCGCGGCGGGGCGCTCGGCTAGGCGCCCGCCTTCGCAATTGATCCCGCATTCCCGGTGAAGCGGTGATCGCGCCTGGTCGTCCAGGCGGTGCGGTCCCGGGAAACTGAGCAACGCGATTTGGAGAATATCACATGTCGAAGCGCACCAGCGCCAAGTATAAACTCGACCGCCGCATGGGCGAAAATGTCTTCGGACGGCCCAAGAGCCCGGTCAACCGCCGCGAATATGGCCCCGGCCAGCACGGCCAGCGCCGCAAGGGCAAGGTCAGCGATTACGGCATTCAGCTGCGCGCCAAGCAGAAGCTCAAGGGCTATTACGGCGACGTCACCGAAAAGCAGTTCAAGCGCACCTACACCGAAGCCAGTGCGATGAAGGGCGATGCCAGCCAGAACCTCATCGGCCTGCTCGAGCGCCGCCTCGACATGATCGTCTATCGCGCCAAGTTCGCGCCGACGATCTGGGCCGCCCGCCAGCTGGTCAGCCACGGCCACATCCGGGTCAATGGCGTCAAGTGCAACATCGCCAGCCGCCGGGTCGACGTGAATGATGTGATCGAACTTGGCCCCAAGGCGCAGGAAATGGCGCTGGTCATCGAAGCCCAGGGCCTGGCCGAGCGCGACGTGCCCGATTACGTCTCGCCCGACGGCAATGCCAAGGTCACCTTCACCCGCGTGCCGAAGCTCGACGAAGTGCCCTATCCGGTGCGGATGGAGCCCAACCTCGTGATCGAATTCTATTCGCGCTGATCGCTCGATTGGCGTGCCGAACAGGGCGGTGCGGGCAATGCCAGCGCCGCCCTTTTCTTTGCATCAGTGGCCGATGGTTTTATCGAGCAGTTCGGCGGCCTTCGTCAGGAACTGCGCGCGCACGGTCGCGTCGCGCAACTGATGATCGAGCCCCTTGTAGGACAGGAATTCGACGTTCCCGCCAAGCGACTTAAGCTTGTCGTACATCATTTGCGATTGATGGAACTTCACATTGGTGTCGAGATCGCCGTGAACGAGCAGCACCGGAACCCGGATCTTGCTCGCGTTCTGAAGCGGTGAGCCGCTCGTGACATAGGGTCCCGAGCCGATAAAATTCTCGATGAATTCACTGCGTCCGTAAAAGCTGCTGTCCTTTTTGAGCGTGGCAAGGTCAGTGACCGGCGCAATTGCGACCACGCCCTTGTACAGCGCGGGGTACGTCGCCGCCGATTGGAGCGCGGCATAGCCGCCGTAGGACCAGCCGACGATCGCGATGCGATCGGGGTTGGCAATGCCCTGCTTGGCCAGCCAGCGCGCGCTGTCGGCGATATCCGACATCGACGTCGTCCAGTTCCGGAAGCCGTTGGTGTTCAGCCATTGATCGCCATAGCCCTCCGACCCCCGATATTCGGGCTGAATCACGACGTAGCCGCGGGCCGCGAAGAATTGCGACAGCCAGTCGAAATCCCAATAATCGCGAGAGCTCGGGCCGCCGTGCGGCATCACGATCGCCGGCAGGTTTTTCCCGCTCGAACCGGCGGGTATGGTCAAATAAGCCGGGATCTGGGCTCCATCCTGAGCAGAAACGGTCACTGGCGTCATTTGCGCGAGACGATGGCCAGCGAGTTCCGGGCGCTCGACCATCGCCTCATTGAGAGACTTATGATCCCGGTCGAAGACATAATATCGGCCCGGGTCATTGTCGCTTCCGGCATAGATCAACATCTTGCGCCCGTCCGAGGTCGTATCGACGAAGTGGATGATCGGCGAATTCGGCAGTGCCTTGCGCAGCGACGTGTTCAAGGCCGCGAATTCGGTGTCGAAATACACTGTCCGCGGTTTGTCGCCCTCCACGAAATACGCGATCACCCGCTGACCTTCGCCAACCCGGATGACACCGCCGATATCCACCTTGGGATCGTCGGCAATGAACGTTTCCGCCATCGATCCGTCAAGCTTGATCCGGTAGAGCTCCATGCGGCCGTCTTTTTTCTTGAGCGCGTAGACCGAGTCGAGATCGGCATCGATTTCGAGCGGGTCGAAGGAATCCTCCTGATAACCGACCAGGGATTTCCACTCGCGTGACCCCTGGGTGCGGTAGAGATATTTGTTCAACGGGTGCATCTTGCCCCGGCTGTAATCGACCACCGTCATGATGCGGACGTGGCCCCGACCGTCGGTCATGTATCCGCTGGAAGACGGGTTCGGCGGTTCAACCGTTTCGCTTTTCAGGCTGATCGTATCGACAAGGTCGACGCCCAGGCCCTCGCGATGGTCCTGCAGCGTTTCGCTGATCGTCGGGACGTAGCTGCGCTCGACCAGGATCTTGCCGTCCTGACCGCCGCGCCAGTCGAGCACCACCGCGTCGACACCGTGGAGTGCGTTATCATGGACGCGCATGGGCCGGCCGAGAAGTTTCGCGTCCACCCCGTCGCTGGTCATGGAAACCAGGCGGCGGAAGCCGTCTAGATCGGGGCCGACCATGACGTTCCCGACGATTGAACACACGACTCGGCGCGGCCCGCTGTAATTGCACCACTGGAGCGATTCCGGATTGCCATCGGTATCGATCACCTTCGCGCTTTTGCCCGTTTCCAGATTGGAGATGACCGCGAATGACTTCGGCCCCGGTCCGGGCGTCAGGTACAGAATACTCGAACCGTCGGGCGACAGCCGCGCCGCCGACACCGCCTCCCGCGCTCCGAACGCAGCCGCGTCGTCGGCCAGGCTATGGGCTTGTTGCGCGGTGGCCGGCGCAGCAATCGTCAACGCCGCGATTGCGGCACCATGCAACCAGAATTTGTTCACGCTTACGCTCCCCGCACTACACCCTCGGCACCGCATAAGAGTGCGCAAATTCGGGCGTGAATTCAAGCGCCTGTATTGGCCTGCAGGCAAAGCGCTGGTAGCGGGCGCGACATGAACGCCCCGCCACTTCCCGAATGGGCGCCGCACGACGCGGTGTGGATCGGTTTCCCGAGCGACGGTGAACTGTGGCTCGACGATCTGGTCCCGGCGCAGGGCGAAGTCGCGGCCTTCGCCGCTGCAGTCCACGCCAACGGCGCTGGCGAGGACGTGCGGCTGGTCGCTGCGGACGAAGCGGCGGCGGCCACGGCGCGGGCACTGGCTCCCTTCGCCAGCGTCATCGTCGAGCCCTTCGGCGATATCTGGCTGCGCGACACGGGGCCGATCGTCCTCGGTTCGGGCAAGGACCGCCGCGCCCAGGGTTTCGGCTTCAACGGCTGGGGCGGTAAATATGAGCTTGCGGGCGACGAGGACATCAATGGCCGACTCGCGGCTTCGGCCGGCCTGCCCTTCGCCAAGGCGGACTGGATTCTCGAAGGGGGGGCGATCGATGGCGACGGGTCGGGCTGCGTCCTCACCACCGAGCAATGCCTGCTCAATCCCAACCGCAACCGCCTGACCCGCGAGGAGGTCGATCAGCGCCTCCTGCGAGATCTTGGCTTCGACCATGTGGTGTGGCTCGGCGAGGGTCTGACCAACGATCACACCGACGGCCATATCGACAATCTCGCCCGGTTCATCGCGCCGGGCCGGGTGGCGATTCCGGCCCCGGACTCGGGCGACCCCAATGCCGCGGTCTACCGCGATGCCGCGCTGCGGCTGCGCCTGGCCGGCCTCGACGTGGTCAACATCCCTTCCGCCGGGCAGGTCGAGCGCGACGGCGCCATCGTCCCCGCGAGCTACATGAACTTCTATATCGGCAATGCCGCGGTGGTGGTGCCGCAATATGGCGCGGCCAATGATCGCAATGCGGTGGACGTGGTCCAGGCGCTATTCCCCGGCCGCGTTGCAATCGGGCTGCGCGCCGACCACATCCTCACCGGCGGCGGAAGCTTCCACTGCATCAGCCAGCAGGTTCCCCGATGAGCAAAATCACAGTCGCCGCGCTCCAGCTCGCTTTCGGCGATGACCCCGCCGCCAACATCCGCGCGGTCAGCGACCTTGTGCGCGAAGCCGCCGGCAAGGGCGCCGAGGTCGTGCTCCCCCCCGAATTGTTCGAAGGCCCCTATTTCTGCCGCGTCGAGGACGAGAGCCTGTTCGCCGCCGCGCGCCCGACCGCCGAGCACCCGTCGGTGCTGGCGATGCAGGCGCTCGCCGCCGAACTCAAAATCTGGATCCCGACCAGCTTTTTCGAGCTCGACGGCCCGCACCATTACAACTCGCTCGCCATGATCGGCCCCGACGGCAAGATCGCCGGAGTCTATCGCAAGAGCCACATCCCCGACGGCCCCGGCTATGAGGAGAAATTCTATTT
>JARXKO010000034.1:0-2385 GCA_030271595.1 Pseudomonadota bacterium
GCCCACACCTTTGTGGGATCGTCGAGCGCCGACTTGGCCGGGAGGCGCTTCAGTCGGGCTAGCCGTCGTACATGATTTCACCCGCTCCCCACATCCGCCGCGGAGTTGGTTCTGTCGAATAGGCCGCCCACGATCACCTGGGCGGCCCGTTGAACCGCGCTCAGATGTTCGGCGCCGCGAAAGCTCTCCGCATAGACTTTGTACATCGGCTCGGTGCCCGACGGGCGCGCGGCGAACCAGCCGCTTTCGGCAACCACTTTGATTCCACCGAAGGGCTCATGATCGCCCGGCGCAACAGTCAGGATTCCCGCGATCGGCTGCCCAGCCAGTTCGGTTGCTAGAATCTGATCGGACGACACATTGCTCAGCGCGGCCATTTGCGGTGGTGAGGCAGGCGCATCGATACGCTCGTACCAAGATGTGCCGAACTCCCGCGTCAAATCGTCATAGGCAACACTCGGATCGTGGCCGGTCCGGGCGGTAATCTCGGCGGCAAGTAAGCCGAGGGCCAGACCGTCCTTATCGGTCGTCCACACCGATCCGTCACGCCGTAGCAGAGAAGCTCCAGCACTCTCTTCGCCGGCAAAGCCGAGCGCGCCCGAAAACAGCCCATCAACGAACCATTTGAACCCCACCGGGACCTCAGTGAGCTTGCGGCCCAAGCGCGCTGCCACCCGGTCTATCATCGAGCTGCTAACCATCGTCTTGCCGATTCCGCATTGCTTGTTCCATGCCGGGCGGTGATCGAACAGGTAGGCGATCGCCGCGGCAAGATAATGATTGGGTTGCATCAGCCCGGATGTCGGAGTGACGATACCGTGCCGGTCTGCGTCGGTGTCGTTGCCGATGGCGAGATCGAACTTATCCCGCAGACCGATGAGGCGGGCCATGGCATAGGGGGACGAGCAATCCATCCGGATTTGCCCGTCCCAATCCGCGGTCATGAAGCCGAACGTCGGATCGACCTTGTCCTCGACGACCTCGGCGTTGAGGCCGTAGCGATCGATGATTCTGGCCCAATAGTGGACACTCGCGCCGCCCAAGGGGTCGATTCCAAGCCGCAGTCCAGACTTCCGGATCGTGTCCATGTCGATCACCCTGGCGAGGTCGCCGACATATTGGTCCATATAATCGTAGCGGCGAACGCAGGGCGAAAGCCGCGCCCGCTCATAGGGAACGCGACGCACATCCCCTACCCCCGTTTCGAGCAGCCGGTTCGCGCTCGCCTCGATCCATCCCGTAACAGCCGCATCGGCCGGGCCGCCCGTCGGCGGGTTATACTTGAAGCCGCCATCTTCCGGTGGATTGTGAGACGGCGTCAGGACGACGCCGTCCGCGAGGCCATCGGTGCGGCCGCGGTTGTAGGTGAGAATGGCGTGCGAAATGACAGGAGTCGGCGTATAGCCATCGGCAACATCGATCATCGTCACGACATCGTTCGCGACAAAGACTTCTAGCGTGGTCCTGAGAGCGGGACGGGAAAGGGCATGGGTGTCGATGCCGATGTAGAGCGGTCCGTCTATTCCATGCCGCTTGCGATAGAGGCAGATCGATTGCGCGATCGCCACGATGTGCGGCTTGTTAAACGAATTGCTGACGGCCGAACCGCGATGGCCCGAAGTGCCGAAATGGACACGCTGCGACGGCTGCGACGGATCGGGCACGCCGGAATAATAGGCCGCGATCAAGTCGGCGGGTTTGATTAGATCGGCGGGATCCAGCAGCTTGCCGGCAAGCGGGCTTATTCGGGCGCCGCTCATGCTGCGATCCAGGACTGGTCGACGAGCTTGTTTGGCGATATCAACAACCTTGATCTCAATCTGCAATTCTATTGGTTGATGGAAAACAATAGCAGCCGGGGAAGGCGAGCAGCAAGGTCGGCCGTGAATTGATCCTCCCTCGGTTCGCGGGCCATCTCTTGCAAGTTGGAGTAGGCCGAACCGACCTCGCTGGTGCAATGGACGAGCGCTTTCCCGAAAGTTTTACAGCGAATCTCTTTAACTGGAGGTGCGGATCGGGAACCTTTCGCTATGCCCGGAAGTCCGAATCAAAAGCGGTGCCTTTTCGCCACCCCGGCGCGGCTGGAATGCCCGGACGAGACGGGCGAAGAATTGGAGCATGACTTGAAGTCAGTATTGCGAAGCTGTTGTCCCTGACCCCTGCCTTGGCATCTCTTTTTGGCGGATTTTCGCGGCGCGCGCGCCCAAAACCGCCGTGGAACGATACGAAGGCCATTCGTGAAGCGCTTTTCAGCACCGAGCGGCTGGAGGAGCATGCGCGCAGCTTGGCCCTTGCTCAGGCGATCAAACTGCAAGGACCAATGGGCTACCCGCTTCTCAGCCGGCTGGCGGCCAACGAAGCGAGCCTGATCGACTCCTATCGGTC
>JARXKO010000034.1:2485-3578 GCA_030271595.1 Pseudomonadota bacterium
ATCGGCGAATTGTGGGCTTCGGCAATTACCTTGCGCATCATTCTGGTCGAAAATCTCAGACGAATAGCCGAGCGCATCGTCTACAGCCGCGACGAGCGCCGCAAGGCCGACAAAATCGCGGACCGTCTTTTGAGTATCGAAGGTTCCGACCAATCGAAAGAGGACTTCGTCGTCCATTTCGGCCCTACGCCGCCGTCCGACGCGCTTGCCCTTCAACTGATCCACCGGCTGAGGGACCAGAGCCCGGCCCTTACCGCCATGCTCGGCCACCTCGACCAACGCCTCGCGGCGGCCGGGCGGACGAGGGAAAGCGCAATCCATGACGAGCAGGAAAGGCAAATCTCGGCCAATGTGACGGTGCGCAACATCATCACCAGCATGCGGCACATTTCCGACGTTGATTGGTCAGTGATTTTCGAGCGTGTTTCCCTGATCGATCCGGTGCTCGCTAAAGGCTGCAATTTCGCCGAAATGGATTTCGCGACGCGCAACCTCTACCGCACCGCGGTCGAGCAGCTCGCCCGGGGGTCTGGCCTCGATGAGCTGGACGTGGCGAACCGCGCCGTCGAAGCCGCGGCCACCGCGACCGTGAAGCGGCGCACCGATCCTGGCTATTATCTGACCGCTGAAGGCCGCTCGGGATTCGAGGCCGCCCTGGGCTTTCGTCCTTCCGTCTGGACGATGGCCGGCCGCGCCTACAGTTCCCTCGGCGTCGGAGGCTATGCTGGCGCGGGCGCTATCGTCGCTTTGCTGTTGCTCGGGTTCCCGGTCCTCTTCCATGTCGAGAGTACCGTAAATTGGATATTGCTCGGCGTGCTCGGAATGCTCGGCGCCGTCCCAGCGATCGATTCAGCGGTGGCACTCGTCAATCAGGGAGTGACACGTCAGTTAGGCGCGATGTTGATCCCGGGGCTTGAGCTCCGCGGCGGGGTGCCCGCCGCTTTGCGCACGCTCGTCGTGGTGCCAACGCTCTTGACCCGGCGCGATGCGGTCCTTGAGCAGGTCGAGCGCCTGGAAATCCATTATCTCGCAAGCATCCGCGGGGAGGTTCAATTCGCGCTCCTCTCGGACTGGCCCGATGCCGCTAGCGAGA
>JARXKO010000034.1:3678-11306 GCA_030271595.1 Pseudomonadota bacterium
CGCGGGGAGGTTCAATTCGCGCTCCTCTCGGACTGGCCCGATGCCGCTAGCGAGACGACTGATGGCGACCACGCGCTGCTCCAGACGGCCGTCGATGCCATTGCCCGTCTGAACCGCCGACACGCGCCTGCACCGGGCGGTGACAGGTTCCTCCTGCTCCATCGTCGTCGCGTCTGGAACGAAAGCCAGCGCATGTGGATTGGCTGGGAGCGCAAACGCGGCAAGCTGCACGAGCTCAACCGCTTGCTTCGCGGCGCTCGGGACACGACCTTTCAGAGCCTCGACGGACGCCCGCCGACGGTGCCCGAGCGCGTTCATTATATCGTCACGTTGGACTCCGATACCCGACTGCCACCAGATTCCATGCGGCGGCTGATCGGCAAGATGGCCCATCCGCTAAACCAGCCGATCATCGACCCAGCCAAGAGACGCGTCACCGAGGGCTATGCTATCCTCCAACCGCGCGTCACACCAAACCTGCCGGTCGGCGACGAAGGGTCCGCCTATCAACGCGCATTCTCAAGTCCGAGTGGTATCGACCCCTATTCGGCCGCGGTCTCCGACGTCTATCAAGATTTATTCGGCGAAGGCTCCTATGCCGGCAAGGGCATTTACGCCGTCGACGCCTTCGAAACCGTCCTCGCGGACCGGGTTCCGGATTCCACCCTGCTGAGCCATGATCTGTTCGAAGGCGTGTTCGCCCGCACCGGCCTGGCGTCGGACGTCGAAGTCGTCGAATCCTATCCCACCCGCTATGACGAGGCCTCGCTGCGCTATCAGCGGTGGGCGCGCGGCGATTGGCAACTGCTGCCCTGGATTCTGGGCTGGAACGCGCTGTTGGGGAAGACCCGGCGCCTTCCGGCGACGCTGCCGGCAAGCGGCCGCTGGAAAATGGTCGACAATCTGCGTCGATCGGTGACCCCGTTGACCGGTGTTCTGGCCTTGCTTGCGGGATGGACGCTGCCGTTCCAGGGGGCGTTGGTATGGACACTCTTTTTACTCGGGACGATCGCGCTACCCAGCCTGTCCCCAGTCCTGGTATCGGCGGGCGCCCGCCATCCCGGCATCCCGCTCCGTGTTCACTTGGCGAGAGTTTTCTCCGACCTCGGCGGGGCGCTCGCGCAAGTCCTTCTGATCGTCACTCTGCTCACACACCAAGCTTGGCTGTTGGCCGACGCGGTCATACGAACCTTGGTCCGATTGTTCATCACCAGGCGCAATCTTTTGCAATGGACGCCGGCGGCGCAGGCAACCATCGCTTCCGACCCAACCATCGGCGCTTATTACCGCTGGATGTTTGGCGCGGTGGTGACCGGCATTGTAGCGATTGTGGTAACTCTGATCGCCGGCGACCAGACCATATATCTGGCTGCTCCGTTCGCGCTGCTGTGGATTGCGTCACCGGCTGTAGCGCAATGGGTGAGCCGCCCGTCGAGCGCGGTGGCCGAGCAAGTACCGACCGATGAACACAAGCGCGCGCTGCGGCTGATTGCACGGCGCACCTGGCGCTATTTCGAGACCTTCGTCACTCCTGGCGATCACATGCTTCCGCCGGACAATTTCCAGGAAGCCCCGTCGCCGGTTCTCGCTCGGCGCACCTCGCCGACCAATATCGGCTTGTACCTTCTGGCAACGGCGAGCGCTCACGATTTCGGCTGGACGGGGGCGATCGAGACGATCGACCGGCTGGATGCGACCATGGCGACCATGGCGACCCTGGCCCGCTATCGGGGCCATTTCTACAATTGGTATGACACGGAAAGCCTGCGCGCGCTCGACCCGCAATATGTCTCTTCGGTCGACAGTGGCAATTTGGCCGGACACCTCATTGCGCTCGCCAATGCCTGCCAGGAATGGTGCAAAACGCCGATTGCCGACGCGAAGCGGCTCGAGGGAATCGTCGATGCCCTTAATGTCGCGCGCGAAGAAGTCGAGGCGTTGCGGGACCGGCGTCGCACCGAAACCGTCACCTGGCGTCAGCTCGACGATTCCGTGGCACATATTTTCGCCGAACTGAATCGGGCGCAGCTTAAAGGCGAAACCCTGACCGTTCGTCTCGCCGCACTCGCGGGAACTGTCGAAACCCTCGTCGACCTCGCCGGGGCATTTTCCATCGAGCGGGGCAAGGACTCCTCGGACATCCTGTTCTGGGCGCAGGCGGTTCGTGATTCGATCGTCAGCCACCAACGCGACCTTTCCTCCAGCGACGATCTCGCAAGCCGATTCTCGGCCATCGGTCGGAAGGCGCGGGAAATGGCGTTGGCCATGGAGTTCGGCTTTCTGTTAAACGAAGAGCGCCTGCTTCTTTCCGTCGGCTTCGTGGTCCGCGACGCCGCGCTGGACGAAAGTTGCTACGATCTGCTGGCATCGGAAGCGCGCCTCGCGAGCTTTATTGCCATTGCCAAAGGCGACCTCGCCCCCCGCCACTGGTTCCGGCTTGGGCATGGCGTTACCCCGCTGCGCGGCGGGGCGGCCCTGCTGTCCTGGTCTGGGTCGATGTTTGAATATCTCATGCCCGCGCTCGTCATGCGCGCGCCGACCGAAAGCATTATTGGCCTGACCAATCGCGCGGTAGTTCGAAGACAGATCGAATATGCCACGGCGCGGTCAATGCCGTGGGGCATTTCCGAATCCGCCTACAATGCGCGCGACCTGCATTTCACCTATCAATATTCGAACTTCGGTATTCCCGGCCTCGGGCTCAAGCGCGGCCTAGGCGAAGATGCCGTCGTCGCACCATACGCAACGGCGCTTGCGGCGATCGTCGAGCCGGTCTCCGCTGCTAACAATTTCAGGCGCATGGCGGATGACGGCGCGCGTGGCCGTTTCGGATTTTTCGAGGCGCTCGACTATACGCCACGTCGCTTGCCAGAAGGGCAGACCGTGGCGATCGTTCGCGCGTTCATGGCTCATCATCAGGGGATGACAATCGTCGCCATCGCCGATGCGCTGCTCGGCGGGAAGATGCGCAAGCGGTTCCATTCCGAACCCATTGTCCGCGCTGCGGAGTTGCTCCTCCACGAGCGCATGCCTCGCGAGATAGCTACGCTCCCGTCAATGGCGAGCGATGCGAAGCCCGTGACCAAGGTTCGCGACATTGAGACGATGGGCGCATGGCGCCAGGCCGATCCGAATGCCGCGTCTCCGGCCACGCACCTACTCTCCAATGGCCGCTATAGCGTCATGCTCACCGCGGCTGGATCGGGCTATAGCCGATGGCGGGATCTCGCGGTCACCCGCTGGCGCGAGGACTCGACCTGCGACGCTTGGGGATCGTACTTCTATTTGCGGGACGTGGAAAGTGATCGGTTGTGGTCGCCGACCTACCAACCGACGAGCGCCCGGCCGGATCAATATACCGTGGCGTTCAGCGAGGAGCGGGCGACATTCTCGCGCCAGGACGGCGATATTCATACGACGCTCGAGGTCGTGGTCTCGACCGAAGACGAGGCCGAGGTTCGGCGCCTGACGATCGTCAACAACGGTTCGCGGTCGCGGGAGATCGAGGTCACCTCCTATGCCGAAATCGCAATCGCCCCTCAAGCAGCCGACAGTGCCCATCCCGCCTTTTCCAAATTGTTCGTCGAAACCGAATATGTCGGTCGTGTCGGCGCCATCCTCGCCACCCGCCGCCGCCGCTCGCCGGACGAACCGGAAATCTGGGCCGCGCATCATTCGGTGGCGTCTGGAGAACGCGTCGGGAAAGCGGAGTTCGAGACCGACCGCGCGCGCTTCCTCGGGCGGGGGTTTGGCGTTCGGACTCCCGCAGCAGTGACGGACGGTCGCCTCCTGTCGTCATCGACCGGCGCGGTGCTCGATCCGATTTTCGCTTTGCGCCGACGCGTTCACCTCGCGCCGGGAGCGGCAGTTCATATCGACTTCTGGACATTGGTAGCGGAGAGCCGGGAAGCGCTTCTCGACGTCGTCGACAGAACCAACGACATAAGCGCCTTCGACAGAGCGGTGACGCTCGCCTGGACCCAGGCGCAGGTGCAGCTCCATCATCTGAGCATCGATCGGAACGAAGCGAGCGAATTCCAACGGCTCGCCGGCGCCCTCATCTACGCCACCCCGAGGCTTCGGCCATCCTCGGAAGTGATCATGCGGGGCGCAGGTCCGCAATCAGCTCTGTGGTCACAAGGCATTTCGGGCGACTTGCCAATCATCCTGCTGCGCATCGCGGACGTCGAAGATATCGGGATCGTTCACCAGTTGCTGCAAGCCATGGAATACTGGCGTACCCGCAGGCTCGAAGTGGACCTCGTAATTCTCAATGAACGGGATGCCTCCTACGTCCAGGACCTGCAGGCCGCGCTCGAAACCACCCTGCGTACCCGCGATGCGCGTCCGCCTGCCTCGGCTGAAGGTGTGACTGGGAAGGTGTTCGTGCTGCGCGCGGACCTTATTTCGCCAGACACCCGCGCGCTACTCGCCTCGGTCGCGCGCGTGCGCCTTACCGGGGACGGGGGTGGCCTTGCCGAGCAACTCAACCGCATCAAGGATACCAGCCATCCCGCGCGCGCGCCGCGAAAAGCCTCTGTACGCAGTCAGCAATCGCCCGCGGCACCCGTTCCCAAGCTCGAATATTTCAACGGCATTGGGGGCTTCGGAATCGAGGGCAGCGAGTATGTGATCACCCTCGGCCCTGGCCAGTCGACTCCTGCACCCTGGATCAACGTTATTGCCAATCCGGGATTTGGATTTCAGGTATCGGCGGAAGGCGGCAGCTTCACCTGGTCGGTCAATAGCCGCGAGCATCAACTGAGCCCGTGGTCCAACGATCCGGTAACGGATCCCCCGGGTGAGGCGATTTATCTACGCGACGAAGATAGCGGCGAGATTTGGTCCCCCACGGCGCTGCCCATCCGCGAGGATTCGGGTGTCTATGTCGCCAGCCACGGCTGGGGCTACAGCCGCTTTGAGCATGAAGGACATGGAATATGGTCGGAGCTCCTGACCTATGTTCCGGTTGCCGATCCGATCCGGATCTCGCGCCTGAAGCTCCGCAACACCAGCGATCGGCTGCGGCACCTGTCGGTGACGGCCTATGTGGCATGGGTCCTCGGTACCTCTCGCTCGGTGTCGGCGCCTTTCATTTCGACAGAGATCGACCCCGTCCTCGGAGCGATGTTCGCTCGCAATCCGTGGAACGCGGCTTTCGCCGGGCGCGTGGCATTTCTTGACCTTGGCGGGAAGCAGGAAAGCTGGACGGCTGACCGCCGCGAGTTCATCGGCCGTAACGGCTGCCTGTCAAATCCGGCGGGTCTCGACCGGCCGAGGCTGTCGGGAGCGGTCGGGGCCGGCTTCGATCCGTGTGGCGCGATGCTGACGACTGTCGAGCTCGCGCCGAACGCGGAAATCGAGATCGTAATCCTCTTGGGGGATGCCGACGGGCCGGAAAAAGCGGCCGCGCTTATCGCCCATTATCGCGATGCCGACCTCGACGCGGTGCTGGCGGAAGTTCACGAACAATGGGCCAATCTGCTCGGCACGGTACAGGTCAAGACCCCGGACCGGTCTATGGACATCATGCTCAACGGCTGGCTGCTCTATCAAACCATCGCCTGCCGGCTGTGGGCGCGTTCGGCGTTCTATCAGGCGAGCGGAGCCTATGGCTTTCGTGATCAGCTCCAGGACGGCATGGCGGTCGCCGCCGTCAGTCCGACCCTGACGCGCGAGCATCTGATCCGCGCCGCTGGCCGCCAGTTTGCCGAGGGAGACGTTCAGCATTGGTGGCTGCCGCATTCCGGCCAGGGTGTGCGCACGCGCATCTCCGATGACAGGTTATGGCTAGTCTATTGCGCTGCCCATTATATCGAAACCACCGGCGACGTTGCATTACTCGATGAAACCGTCCCGTTCCTCGACGGACCAAAGCTGAAGGAAGGCGAGCAGGACAGCTTTTTCACTCCAACCGTCTCGGACCGGGTGGCAAGCGTCTACGAACATTGCGCGCTTGCCCTCGACGCAAGCCTCGCGGTCGGCGCCCATGGGCTGCCCTTGATCGGGACCGGAGACTGGAACGACGGCATGAATCGGGTCGGCGAAGGAGGCAAGGGCGAAAGCGTCTGGCTGGCGTGGCTTTCGCACATGGCTCTTACCCAATTCGCGGCAGTGGCCAAAACGCGGGGCGAAGCGGCGCGCGCGTTGAAGTGGCGCGGCCATGCCTCGGCGCTGCAAAAGGCGATTGAGCGCGAGGCCTGGGACGGCGGCTGGTATCGGCGGGCATGGTTCGACGACGGCACTGTGATCGGTTCGGCGACCAACGACGAATGCCGGATCGATTCGATCGCCCAGTCTTGGGGGGTCATGTCGGGCGTCGCCAGGCCCGAACGGGCACGCCGGGCAATGGCGGCGGTGGAGCGCGAGTTAATCCGTCCCGATGAGCGCCTTGCACTGCTGTTCACTCCGCCGTTCGATCGAACCATTCACGACCCTGGCTACATTAAGGGCTATCCACCCGGAATCCGCGAGAATGGCGGCCAATACACCCACGGCGCAATCTGGTCCGTGATCGCCCTCGCGCGGCTCGGGGACGGTGCGAAGGCGGCCGATCTGTTCTCGCTGCTCAACCCAATCAATCACTCCCGCAACCGGTCGGACCTTAGTCATTACAAAGTGGAGCCCTATGTCGTCGTGGCCGACGTTTATGCTGCAGCGGACCATGTAGGCCGTGGTGGTTGGACTTGGTATACGGGTTCAGCAGCGTGGCTGTATCGCGCCGGAATGGAAGAAATATTGGGTTTGCGCATGGCCGGCTCGTCGCTCCATCTCGACCCTTGCATTCCAGAGGACTGGCCGGGCTTCGAGGTAAAGCTCCGCCGCGGTTCGACCCGGCTCGAAATTCGCGTCGACAATCCCGCCGGTGTCACAAAGGGGATCGCATCGGCGCAAATCGACGGCAGGGAGGTCACCGAGCGGCCGCTCCGCTTCGATTTGCCGGAGGACGGCGAGAGCCATGTGATTCAGGTCAGCATGGGCTGAACGATAGTGGGCTAAAGAACCCCCGCGACGCCGTCGAGTGGTGGCTATTCGACGACTCGGCAGCGATGGCGCGGTCGGGTGGCAGACGATGTTCAATCGATCATCAGCAAGGCAATCGGGAACCGCGGCTCAGCGCTCATTTTCCTGCCTGGCGGCGAAACTCCGGTGGCGATCTTCTCCGAGCTGTCGATCCGCGACCTCGACTGGCCGCGTGTGACGCTGCTGAGGGAGACCACCGGCAGCCGAATTCCATCTGCACGCTCATCGGCACGTCGACGAACCTTCTGGTCAAGACGTTTCCTTCAACAATAAGACCGGTCGAGTCGCAAGCGTCGAGTGCTGGGCAGCCGAAGCCAAGGTCAATGCGTGCAATCCACTTTTTAGCATTCAACTGAACACCGACGAGAACGAAGTTCGTAAGCGGCTCGGGAGACCCGATATAGAAGATGTGTCTGGCAGAGGTATGCTGCTGGGCAATCCAATCATTGCAACCAAATCGCTAGATTACAACGCACTGGGGCTTAAACTCTCACTTGAAAAGCGAAAGGTCATCTTACTTTCAAAGGTAGCTCCACAGGACGCGGGCTTTTGGTGGTGGATGACGCATGGCAGGCCATGTAACCTCAGGCTTCACATCCTAACGT
>JARXKO010000035.1 GCA_030271595.1 Pseudomonadota bacterium
GGTGCAAGTATTGGCATCCCTACTCCTTTCGTGGACAAAGGAGTAGACTATTTAATAGCCGCTGGACAAAATGGAGTAAGCAACATAATAGCTTCATCAATCGGAGAAAGCGTTGCTGAGGCTTGGTATAATAAGTTTTATAAAAATTAGATCGCTGATGAGGGATGAAAATGAGATCAGTTATCCGAGCGGCAGCGGGACTTTTACTTGTCGCGGGGCTCAGCAGCCCTGCAATAGGACAGAATCCTTCGCCTGCAGATGACTTTTATCAAGCACTGCAGCTTGACCGCTTGGTTGTCGAGGCTACCGCTTCGGCTAAGCGGGTCTCTGACAAAAGGATGGCAGCGCTTCCCGCCTCGCAGAAGTCATCAATCGACAATTCAGCCGCCGCCGTAGATTCTGCCAAAACTGAATTTAAAACGCGTATCATCCAGCTCATGAACTCTAGTTTCAGCCCGAAACAACTTTCGGAAGTAAATGCCTTTTTGCAAAGTGATGCTGGTAAAGCATTCGAAGCATTCACTCCAAAGCTGAGCCAGGCTTTGCCCGTCGAACTTATGCGCGCATCACTCGACGTCGCGCGTGCGAATGGTCCCAAAAAGTAAGCCCTCGGAAAGCAATGCCCCTTTCACGACGGGTAACTTGGGGGGAGTATAGTATCTTACCGTGACAGCTCAAAAGAACGTCGCCAACTCTAGAGCAATTCTTTTGGCTTCAATCGCCAAGTCAGCGCGGGTGATCGGTCCGCAGAATCAATCGAAAAAAGACGCCCATTGCGGTAGCTGCGCGCGCAATGAATCCGCATTCAGCAACGCCTCCGATAGGTTTTCGGAGCCGGTCTTGCGCCATTTGACCCTCGCTGGCTCGTCTCGCGGCTTCAATCCCAGAAAGGCCGCGGTCCGCTCTGCGACGCGCTGCGGCCGTTTCGCCAGATCCTCGTAGAAAATCCGCAGAACGCGGTGGCCGGCGAAGGCTTCCTCATAGAGCGTCTGATCGTGCTCGACCTGGTCGATGTCCTGGGTGATTGCGCTTGCCGTCAACGCGACCGGCGCCCGCTTTGTCGGCGGGCTTGACCAGCGTTCGGCCCACTTGCCCGAAACCCTGGCCTGCTCCTCCGAAATGGCTCGCCGCAACAAGTTGCGCCGCGTTACGTGAATGACCAGTAAGGTTTCGTCGGCTGCCAACGCATCGAACAATGTCGGCTGCTCAAGCCCATGGCCGTAAAGCAATTTGAAGCCGGCCGCGCGGCATCCGGAGGCCTCGCTCTGCGCGCACAGCATCGCCCAGAAAGCCAGCGGATCGGATTTTCGCAGTTCGAGAAAATCGTCGAGGCTGTCAGCGGGGAGATTGAGCCACGGAATGATGTCCTTTTCGATGTTGTCGGGGTTGAAAAGCTCATAGCCGCATTGGCAATCAGTGTAATCGCGCAGCATGCCGATCAGGAGGTTGGTGCCGGTCCGTTCCGCCGCGATGATCACAAATCTCCGCATGGCGTCATTGTCCGCGGGCGGATCATATCGCCCGGTCAATTGCCGGCACGTATTTTCCAGCGCATCGGCCGCCTGCGAATGCATCTCGGGCGAGGCATAGAAATGATTCTCGAGAACGCCGTCGCGGGCCGTCGCGCCGGCAATCGATTGTTCACTGTTCCACAGCTTTTGCGGCACACCGCTGGTCGATACGCATTCGATATAGGCGTCGGCGTAGGGGGCGAGCTCCTGCACCATGCGTTCGTTGACGAGTTGCGGGTTCGCCTGGAACAGGCTGCGAGGCAGGTCGCTGTAACCGTCGACATATGCGGGGGGCCTGACGGAAAACCAGAAAAGGGCTTTCGGGACACTGATCTGCCGCAGCAGGTCGCCAAAGGCCTGGGTGTAATCGTTGCGGGTTTCTTCGACGATCCGCTCGACTTCCTCAATCGACGCCGACCCCGTCAACTGGTCGAAGAATTCCTCGGAACGCATGGTCGATCCATCCGTCCGGCGACGTCCTTCATGGCCGCCCGATAGCGAATTGTCGAACAGCGAGTTGGACGCGCTACGGCCCGATAATATCTGGACCACAACCGCTTCCGCGCCGTTGATCAGGTCAAGGTAGGCGCTGTTCTGAAAGTGCCGTGGGCCAGCACCGCCCACGCCAAGGTTCAAGACGGACAAATCCAATCGCTGACCGAGCAGCGTTGGGAAAGGCTGCGTGCAAAAGCGCCCGAAGGTCTGGGCCGAGCCAAGAAAGGCCAGATAGGGCTTTGACGTGTCCACCGGGGGTCCTCGAAAGGCCCTCCAGCCAAGCGTCGGATATTGATGGAGCTGGTAGTCGAATCCGCCCGCTCGATCGAGGTCCTGGTAGAAGTTGCTCATGCCTGCCTGCTCTCAGCTAAAGCTCAGCTTGATCATTTTGATCGCGGGCGCGTCATCCGCTTGCGCGGCGGCTTTAACGTCAGCGTGTGCGCGCCGTCGGCACAGCTGTTTTCGCCACGAAGAACGGCGGTATAGCGCGCGACCATCTCTTCTGCCGAAAACCTGGCGATGGCTCGGGCGCGCCCGGCCTCGCCAAACTTGCGCCGTTTTCTTTTGTTTTTGAGCAGATCGACGACGGCCTCGGCCATCGCCGCCGGTGTCTCGGCCAAATAGCCGGTCTCGCCATGTACGACCTGATCGGCGGTGCCCCCATTCGGGTTGGCAACCACCGGCAGACCCATGGCCATCGCTTCGAGCGAGGCATTGGGACAGCCCTGCCGGTCGGACACCATTACGAACACGCGAAACTGGCTAAGGAATGGAGTCACGTTCTCGTGCGCGCCGACAAACCGGATGTGGGCAAGATTTTCCTGCCGCACAAGCGCGCGCAGACCCTCCCAATATTCGTCCGTGTGCGAGTCCGGACCACCGACAATCGTCAGCGAGGCACCGGGAATGCGTTCGTGGACATCGGCCATCATCGCCAGGAGGAACTCAATTCGCTTGTCCGGAACGATCCGGCAACAGGTGCCGATCGCCAGTTCCGGGTTGAAATCCGGCGGGAGAAGCGCTTCGGGCGCGGGCAGAGGCACAAATCGGGGCGGTGAGGCCGTCCCCAGCGGGAGCACCGAGACCCTTCGAGGCTGGGCGGCGCCGGGCGGGGCCCCACCGGCGTACAGTGCAACGAAGTCGTCGAGCCGCTCGAGATAGTCGTCGCCACTGAACACGATGCGCCTCTGGAATTCCTGCGCTGCGTCGAGTTCGTCAAACAGCATCGGTCCCGGGCTGACGTCGATGAGCCGCACATCGCGGCCGTGCACGACTTTGGTGAGCAGCAGCTTGAGCTCGGGCTGCACATTCCAGAAGCAGATCGAGCGCATGTTCAGCTGATCGAACCACTGGAGCAAGCTTGTCGCGATGTCGCTCAGGCTGGCACTTTGGGCCAGGTCGAGTATCGGTACCTGCGCATTCGCGATGGCAGCACGCCAGGGTTCGACGGAAATGCCGTCGATCACGCACAGGGCGGTTTTGAAGTTGGCCGGCAAACGCGGCAAAAGCAGCGACAGAGATCGCGCCGGGCCGCCGATATCGAGCCCCTGCGTCACAAAGAGCGTCCCTTCGCCGATTGACCGGGCGGCCGGCGCGCGCGACGCGAAGCGCGCCAGCAATGGCCATAATTGCGGGACAATCTTCGACTCGATCGGCGCCGCGGGCAACAGGCGCTCCTGACGCTGCGCCTGCTGCAATACCCCATCGACATAGGCCGCGATGTCCGCCGGGTCCTCGACCAGCACCGCGTCGGCGGGAACGATCGCGCGATTGTCGCCGACATCCGCAGCAACGATCGGACAGCCGGCGCGGACCACCTCCATCAGGGCGACCGAGGCCCCTTCATCCAGGCTGGTGTTCATGAACACATCGAAGGCGGCGTAATAGGAATCGATCATGTCGACGTTGCCCGGCATGATCAGGTCCGCGATCACCTCCAGATCGAGTGCCAGTCGGCACGTCGCCTCATAGGCCGAGTGCCCGCCGTCACCCTGGACCCAATCGCCAAGGATCATCAGCTTGGTTTGACGCAGGCGCTGCAACTGCGCCAGCACCCGGACTGCCCGGGTATAGCCTTTGGCGGCGTGGAACGGGCCGACCATGCCGACCAGCAGCGTATCCGGCGCAATGCCGTGCGCGTTGCGGATTTCGCGGCGCGCACGGGCGAGCTTCTCGGGCGTGAAGGGCCGTTGTATTTCGTGCCGGACCGGCACCACGGGCCGAGTGCAACCGGCCTGCCGCAACCGTTCGGCGGACGCGGCCGACGTCGCCATGACGTAGGGCACGAGAGGATGGTTGTAGGGCTGCGGCGCGGCGCTCCATTCGCCACTGGTCGCATGCACGATCGGCACCGTCTCGACGCCCAGCGCCCACAGATCGTTCAATTGCTCCACCGGCACCGATGGCGCGTAAAGCAGCGGCGTGACCGAACTTGCCACCTCCAGCGCCACCTTGCGCAGCGCCTGCGCGACCGACAGATGGTCCAGAAACTTAACGGTCACATTGCGTTGCGGGACGATCGCGTAGCCCTGCGGGGCCCGCGTCAGGACATAGACGCAAATGGCGAGGTCGGGCTGGGTGGAAAGAGCCTGGACGGTCTCCGCCACCATGCGCTGCACACCGCCGCGCGCCAGCGACGGCAACAGGATATTCAGCCGGCTGGCGGCGGGTCGCAGCCCGTCATCGAGCGGCTCTCCCGGCAGGTCCGGGAGTGCGCTGGCCGGCGGTGAGGCGGCGAACGGCGTGCGCGGATCGACCAAGCCATACGAGCGATAGAGTTCGTGCAGCGTGCTGCCGGCGGGGGGATTATCCTTGTCGACCGTGACGCTGGAAACTTCGCGCCCGCGGTGGTGGCCGCCGTCGCGGTTGAGCGTCTGCATGAATTCGTTGAGCCAGTGGATGGCATGCCATTCGTCGGGGATCGGCGTATAATGCTCAAAGAACGGCCTCACCGACCCGTTCCAATTGTCCAGATTGGAAATATCGTCCCTGATGTAGGAGGTCAGGCCGAGACGCTGGACGTTGCTGTTGAGGATTCGGATCTGGGCGTGCCAATCCACATCCTCGTTCGCGATCGCATCGCTTTGCTCGTAGCAGGCCTTCATCAATTCGCACCCTTGCGGGCACTTCATGAGGTTGCCCACCATGCCCAGCTGATGCGACCTGAACACGTAATCCGCTTCCAGGTCGAAGGGCCTCAGGCAGGTAATGTCCATGTCGGACCAGACACCGCCCCGATCATAGAGCAATTTGTAGCGAAAAAGGTCCGTGAAGGGCGATATGCTGCCTTCGCCAACGCCCGTCTCCGCGTCGCGCTCGCGCTTGCGGAAAATTCGCTCGCGCGGCAGGATTTCGGAGGCGTCACAGACAGTGACGCCCTTGGGAACCGGTGTCTCCAGCTCGTCGTAAAGCCACAGGTGGAAGGAATGCCCCCAGCGCACAAAAGACCGTAATGTCAGCTGCTCCAAACGCGACAGATTGGGACCCATCCAAAAGCCGTGAATGATCGGCAGCTTGGGCGGGGGCGCTAGTGCCAGCTTGCGATTACTTCTTTTGCCCATTCGACCTCCTGATCGAGCGCCATGCTGATTTCGCCGCTTGTCCGGAATCGGGTGACCCGTCTCGCCCCTGTCAATTCCCAACTTGAAGCCTACCATGGGAAAGTTTGTGCGAAAACCTGCGAAATCCTGCCCTTTTTTCAAGCGCTGGAAGTGGCTGGTTTTTGCAGTCCCAACGACAAATCTCGTCGCGGAAGCGGGCTTGGGGATGGCGCTGGTTCGCGCATGCTGACGGCGGCCTGGAGGACAGCTGGCTCGGCGCCGTCGCGGGGAATTGCGGAGCCTTCCCCGGTCGCAACGATCGCGATCCTGGGAAAGGCTAAGACAGTCAGATCATTGAAAAAATGGTGGAGCCGAGGGGGATCGAACCCCTGACCTCTGCAATGCCATTGCAGCGCTCTCCCAGCTGAGCTACGGCCCCTTCTTCCGGCGCGCCTTTAGCGAATGGCCCGGCGCGCGCAAAGTCTAATTCTCGTCGTCCTCCTTGGCCGCCTCGACGCCCAGATCATTGTCGCCGGTTTCGAGATCGACTTCCTCGTCGGCGCTGATTTCCTCGTCCTCGTCGACCGCCAGATCCTCGTCGGCCTCGACCTCCTTGGCCTTTTCCTTGGCCGGGGTAACTTCGAACGCCATCGGCTGCTTCGACTTGAGCACCGGCTCGGGCATCCATTCGGTGCCGCATTCGATGCAGTGGACCGGGTTATCATTGGCCAGATCGTAAAAGCGGGTCGCGCATTTGGGGCAAATGCGCTTGGTGCCCCATTCGGGCTTCACCATCGATGGTCACTCCAGTTGGTAGGGCCGCCGGCAAATGGCGCGGCAGCGGTTGGCGGCGCGCATTGCCATAGGCATGGGGCAGTGTCAAAGCACGAGGCTTGAGCGCCACACCTTCTCGCCAGTCCAAGCCCGGCCGCGGCCCGGTCATCGCCGTCGACGGCCCGGCGGCGAGCGGCAAGGGCACCATCGCCGCGGCGCTGGCGGTGCATTTCGGGCTTCCGCACATGGACACCGGCCTGCTCTATCGCTCGGTCGCGCTGACGCTGTGGCGCTGGGGCGGCGACCCCGGCAACCCGTTCGAAGCGGTCCGCGCGTGCAGCGAAATGGGCATTTCCCCCGAAGACCCCGAATTGCGCAGCGAGGCGGTGTCGCGCATCGCTTCGGCCATCTCGGCTTACCCGGTGGTGCGCGCTGCCTTGCTCGATCGCCAGCGCGAATTCGCCGCACTGCCCGGCGGTGCAGTGCTCGACGGGCGCGACATCGGCACCGTCATCGCGCCCGGCGCGGACCTCAAGCTATTCGTCACCGCCGCGCCCGAAGTGCGCGCGCGCCGCCGCCTGAAGGAACTCGAAGGGCGGGGGATGAACGCGACCCTCGCCGAGGTCCTGGCCGACATCAAGGCCCGCGACGCCCGCGACGTCGAGCGCTCCGCGGCCCCCCTTGACCAGGCCGGTGACGCGATTGTGCTCGATACCAGCGCAATGGACCGCGAAGCCGCAATCGCCGAGGCAATCCGGATCGCCGGGGAGAAGCTCGGCCGCCCCTAGCGGGTGCCGTCGTCGGTTACTGGGCCGGCCGGCGGCTGGACCGCGGCCTGGGCCTGGGCCGGCTGGTCGAAGCCATAGACATCGTCGGCATAGACCAGTTTGTCGCCATCGACATTGGCGGTCAGATAGACGGTATAGACCGGCACCCCGGCGGTCAGCGCGACCTGCTGTTCGGGGGCATCGTCGCCGGTCTTGGGCTCGCTTCCGAGCAGCCAGCGGGCGAGGTCGGGCGCATGTTCGAGCCGGACGCAGCCCATGGACAGATTGCGCACCTGCTTGGCGAACAAATCCTTGTGCGGGGTGTCGTGGAGGAAGATGTCGAAGCGGTTGGCGAAGCCGAACTTCATGTGGCCCATCATGTTGTTCACGCCCGGCAACTGGCGGAGGTAGGCGGTGGCCTCGCCCTTGGCGACCGCTTTCCAGTCGATGCTCTTGGGATCGATTTCGCTGGCCCCGACTCCCCAGCGGTCGGTGGTCACGTAGCGCGCGGCCTTGAGGTAGGCGACGCCGCGTTTGATCACCACCGGCGCGACGCGGCGCTGAACCACGTCCATGGGGATGTTCCAATACGGGTTCAGGGTCACGTAATTGACCGTCCCGGCGATCAGCGGAGTCGGCGATTTCAATTTTCCGACGATGACTTTCATCGAGCCCGCGACGGTGCCGTCCTCGACCATCATCAGACGCTGGTTGGCGGTGTCGACGACGATCACTTTGCCCTTGTCTGGAATCAGCCGGAGACGGTCGAGAGTCGCCCGGACATGGGGGTCGCTCGCGGCGTTATTGGCGATCGCGGAATCGCGCAGCGCGGCGTAGAAGGCATTGACCCGGGCGACCGCATCGACGCGGGCAATCGGCGAGGGCGCGGCCGCGATCTCACCCAGCACCTGCTTGGCGGTTGGCACCTTCAGCATCAGCGCCGGATCGCCATATTCGACCCCGGCGACGGGCGCCTTGAGCGCTTTCACATATTTGAACCAGGCAAGCGAAATCAGTGCGTCGTCGTTGAGCGTTCCGCCGGCCAGCGCGGCCGTGACGGTGGCGGCGAGCACCGGCCCCTCTGCGAGCCCGTCGATCGGCGCGCGCTTGAGGATTTCCGCGACCCTGGCGGCGGCCAAACGCGAGGCGTCGTCGCGGGTCCACAACGGCGCCCCGGCGCGATCGTAATAATAATAGGCGTCGATCGCGGCGTCGCCGGTGCTGACCTGCGGGATGACCGGCGCGGGCGGCGGCGCGGGCGGCGGTTTCCTGCGCGCGTCGGCTGGCCCGGCGGCAATCATCGCCGCGCCCGCCACTGCCGCCCACAACAGCCGCCCCATCATCGCGCCACACTCCCTGCCGTTAATTTCACCCGATATAGGGATGTCTAACCTAACTATTTGTTGAACGGCGAAGAATTTTTACGCCCGGCCGCTGGACCAAAGCTGGTGCCGCCCGGCCCTTGGAGCCGCAATCGATTGCCGGCTGGTGGACAGCCGGGCCGCACCTGCCGCCGGTTTGATCGATCTCCTGACCCGCTCCAGCCTTGCCCTTTGCCCCCTCGTGGCGTAGAGGGCGCGCCGTCCAGCGGGCTGTTGTTGCTCGCGGCGGCCCGTCTCCAGGCGCACCGCACTGCCGATCGAGGGTCTTTGGCCCTTGGCTCGGCCAGCGTGCCGCCCGTGAAGCCACCGCGATGCGCATCGGCGCCAAGGATGCCGCTTCGGGATGGTCCCGGGTTGGCAGCAGGGTTTGATCAAGTCCGCTTTGGATAAACCGGTCATGGTGACCGGTCGGCGGCCGAACCTACAGAGACGAACGGAAGCATTTTTTCATGGCTACAACGACTTTCCCGACCCGCGACGATTTCGCGGCCATGCTCAACGAAAGCCTTGGCGGCGAGAACGAAGCCTTTGAAGGCAAAGTGGTCAAGGGCATCGTCACCGCGATCGAAAATGACCTCGCGGTCATCGACGTCGGGCTGAAATCCGAAGGCCGGGTGCCGCTGCGCGAATTCGCAGCGCCGGGCCAGAAGGCCGAACTCAAGGTCGGCGACGAAGTCGAAGTCTATGTCGACCGGGTCGAGAACAGCGCCGGCGAAGCGATGCTGTCACGCGACCGCGCCCGCCGCGAAGCCGCGTGGGACACGCTCGAAAAGGAATTCGAAGCCGGCAACCGCGTCGAAGGCGTGATCTTCGGCCGGGTCAAGGGCGGCTTCACCGTCGACCTTGGCGGCGCCGTCGCCTTCCTCCCCGGAAGCCAGGTCGATATCCGCCCGGTGCGCGACGTCCAGCCGCTGATGGACATGCCGCAGCCGTTCCAGGTGCTCAAGATGGACCGCCGCCGCGGCAATATCGTGGTGTCGCGCCGCGCCATCCTCGAGGAAACGCGCGCCGAACAGCGCAGCGGCCTCATTCTCAGCCTGGCGGAAGGCCAGATCATCGACGGGATCGTCAAGAATATCACCGATTACGGCGCCTTCGTCGATCTCGGCGGGATCGACGGCCTGCTCCATGTCACCGACGTCAGCTACAAGCGCGTCAACCATCCGTCCGAAGTGCTTGGCATCGGCGACACGGTGAAGGTGCAGATCATCCGCATCAACCGCGAGACCCAGCGCATCTCGCTCGGCATGAAGCAGCTCGAAAGTGATCCGTGGGAAGGCGCAGCTGCCAAATATCCGGTCGATGGCGTGTTCCAGGGCCGGGTCACCAACATCACCGAATATGGCGCCTTCGTCGAGCTCGAGCCGGGCATCGAGGGCCTCGTCCACGTCAGCGAAATGAGCTGGACCAAGAAGAACGTCCACCCGGGCAAGATCGTCAGCACCAGCCAGGAAGTCGACGTCAAGGTGATCGAGGTCGATCAGGAAAAGCGCCGCATTTCGCTCGGCCTCAAACAGGCCCAGGCAAATCCGTGGGCGGCCTTCGCCGAGAAGCATCCGGTCGGCTCGGCGGTCGAGGGCGAGGTCAAGAATTCGACCGAGTTCGGGCTGTTCATCGGCCTCGATGGCGACGTCGACGGGATGGTCCATATGTCCGACATCGCCTGGGGCGCGACGGGCGAGGAAGCCCTGGCGCTCCATCACAAGGGCGAGACGGTCAAGGCCCAGGTGCTCGACGTCGATGTCGAAAAGGAACGCATCAGCCTGGGCATGAAGCAGCTTGAAGGCGGCGGCGCGGGCGCCGCTGCCGGTGCCGGCAAATCCGCCGGCGCGGGCGGCGGACGAGCCTCGGCCGGCGGCGGTTCGCGCAAGGGCGAGACGGCCACGGTCACCGTGCGCGCGGTCATGGACGGCGGGCTCGAAGTCCAGGTCGGCGACGATGGCGTGACCGGCTTCATCAAGCGCACCGACCTTGGCCGCGACCGCGACGAGCAGCGTCCC
>JARXKO010000036.1 GCA_030271595.1 Pseudomonadota bacterium
GCCGCGGGCTCGTCATTCCCGGGCTCTTCCTCGGGAATCGGCTCGGCCACCGAATTGGCCTGGAAGGTGAGCGCGAACTCAACCGCCGGGTCGTGGAACTGGGTCACCGCGGCGAATGGCACGATCAGGGTCGAAGGCACCCCGCCGAACGACAAGCCAACGGTGAAGCCGTCCTGCTCGACCTTCAAATCCCAGAAGCGGTGCTGAATGACGATCGTCATTTCATCCGGGAAGCGCTCGGACAGATGCCTGGGGATCGACACTCCGGGCGCGGAGGTCTTGAAGGTGATGTAGAAATGATGGTCGCCGGGCAGCGCTCCCGTTGCCTCGACCTCGCCAAGCACCCGCCCGACCACCGCGCGCAAGGCGTCCTGGACGATCTCGTCATACGGGATCAGGCTTTCGGGGGGCTCGTCGCTCATTGGCCTTTGTCGCTCATCACCCTTGCTGGTAACGCGGCACAGCGCGCGGTCAAGCGGAGTCCCGATCAATGCCCATCGACGCCACCCTGGCCTATGACGAGAGCAACATCTTCGCCCGCATCCTGCGCGGCGAGGTGCCGTGCAGCAAGGTCTATGAAGACGATCACGTGCTCGCCTTCAACGACATCAACCCCATCGCGCCGACCCATGTGCTGGTGATTCCCAAGGGCGCCTATGTCTCGTGGGACGATTTTTCCGGGCGCGCTTCCGAAGCGGAGATCGCCGCCTTCGTCCGCGCCATCGGCCTCATCGCGCGCGAGGCGGGGGCAGTCGAGCCGGGCTATCGCCTGCTCGCCAATGTCGGGACCCACGGCGGGCAGGAAGTCCCCCACCTTCACGTCCACCTGTTCGCTGGCCGTCCGCTTGGGCCGATGCTGGCGCGCTGAGGCTTTTGCCGCTCAATAGGCGCTTGCCCTCGTCGATTGAGCCGCTAGGTTCCCCCTAAGTCTTTGTAGGGGAGATTAAATGGCAACTGCAGCAGCTAACGGCGGACTGTTCGGGCGGGTCAAATCGCTCGACGCGATTTTGGCGACCGCGAAAAAGCAAGGCCTGCACCGTTCGCTTGGCGCGTTTCAGCTGACCATGCTGGGTGTCGGCGCAGTCATCGGCACTGGTATTTTCGTGCTGACCGCGGTGGCCGCGCAGAAGGCGGGACCGGGGATGATGCTGAGTTTCTGCATCGCCGGCTTTGTCTGCGCGGTCGCTGCATTATGCTATTCCGAACTCGCCTCGATGGTGCCCGTTGCCGGCTCGGCCTACACCTACACCTACGCCGTCATGGGCGAGCTTCTGGCGTGGATGGTGGGGTGGGCGCTGGTGCTCGAATATGCACTTGGCGCGAGTGCCGTGGCGGTCGGCTGGTCGAACCATTTCGTCGGGGCACTGGCTGACAGCGGAATTCACTTCCCGGCGATCATCAGCAATGCCGATGGCTTGATGGCCAAGGTCACGCTGGCGCTCGGCGGCGCTGCGACCCCCGATCTGATGACCGCAGTGCAGAGCGGCGGCTTCATCAACCTGCCGGCGATCCTCATCGTTCTCGCGGTCACTGCTTTGCTGATCAAGGGAACCACCGAAAGCGCGATGGTCAATGCCGTGCTGGTGGTGGTGAAACTGGTCGCGCTGACCGCGTTCATCTTCCTGACCGTTCCAGCGATGCACAGCGCCAATTTTCATCCGTTCACGCCGACCGGCTTTGGCAATTTGACCAGCGGCACCGGCTATGTCGGCGCCGCCGCCTCGATCTTTTTCGCCTATGTCGGCTTCGACGCGGTGTCGACCGCGGCCGAAGAAACCATCAATCCGCAACGCAATGTGCCGATCGGTCTCATCGGCAGCCTGCTCATTTGCACCGCCATCTATCTTTTGGTGGCGGCGGGCGCGATCGGCACCATCGGCGCGCAGCCAGTGACGTCCGCGGCCGGCGCGTTCCTCGCTCCCGGATCGCCCGAAATGGCCGGCCGCTGCGCAGCGATCATATCGAGCGGCGCGACCGAGCCCCTGGTGTGTTCGAAACACGCGCTGGTCCATGTCCTGCAAACCATCGGCTATCCCAAGATCGGCTGGCTGGTTGGACTGGCCGCGATCATCGCCTTGCCGTCGGTCGTGCTGATGATGATGTTCGGCCAGACCCGGGTGTTTTTCACCATGGCCCGCGACGGGCTGTTGCCGGCGTCCTTCGCAAAGGTCCATCCGCGCTTCAAGACGCCCTATGTGGTGACTGCCGTGACCGGCCTGTTCGCCTTGGTCTTCGCTGGCTTGCTGCCGGTCGGCAGCCTCGCGGATTACTCCAACTCGGGCACCTTGTTCGCGTTTGCCATGGTGGCGCTTGCGGTGATGGTGCTGCGGGTCAAGGATCCGACTCGCAAACGCAGCTTCCGCACCCCGTTCGTGTGGGTCGTCGCGCCGGCCGCGATCATCGGCTGCATCGTGCTTTACGCCGCGCTCGACGTGACCTCGAAGCTGGTGCTGGTCGGCTGGGGCGGCATCGGCCTGATCGTCTATTTCCTCTACAGCCGCAAACGCAGCCATGTCGGTCAGGGCATTTTCGAGGTGCCGGAACTCGATCCCGATGCGCCGCCGATGTCGGTCCCGCCGATGCCCGGCGCCCCGGCCCCGGGCAGCCGTGCCGAGCGCCGCAAACCGTAGAGGAAGTTCCGGCCTGCCCTTGGTCAGGCCTCGAGAAGCGCCCCGGCGAGCACCCGCAGATTGCTTTCGGGCCGCGCGCCGTAATGCTGGATGACTTCGGCGGCGGCGATCGCGCCGAGCCGGAGCGACGCCTCGAGCCCAAGTCCGCGCGCCTCCCCGGCAAGGAAGCCGGCGGCGAACAAGTCGCCGGCGCCGGTGGTGTCGACCAGCCGCTCGATCGGCTCGGCCGGGACCGAAGCACGCTCGCCACTGCGCACCGCGACGGCGCCATTGACGCTCCGGGTCACCACTGCGGTCGGTACCCGCGCCGCGATTGCGGTGATGGCCGAATCGAAATCGGAAGCGCCGGTCAGCGCCAGCGCTTCATCTTCATTGGCGAACAGGATGTCGATCGATCCCGCGTCGAACAAGGCATTGAGATCGTCGCGGTGGCGGTCGACGACGAAACTGTCGGACAGGGTGAAGGCGACCCGGGTGCCGGCCGAGCGCGCCGCCGCGATCGCCTTGCGCATCGCCAGCCGGGGGGCTTCGGGGTCCCACAAATAGCCTTCGAGATAGAGAATTTTGGACTCCGCGATGAGCGCTGCATCGACCGCTTCTGGACCGAGCATCTGGGCCGCTCCAAGGAAGGTGTTCATGGTTCGCTGGGCATCGGGCGTGACCAGGATGAGGCAGCGCGCTGTAGCCCCGATCCCGTCTTTGGCCGGGGTGTCAAAGGCCACTCCAAGGCTGCGGATGTCGTGGCTGAAGATCGCGCCCAGCTGGTCGGTGCCAAGCTGGCCGATGAAAGCCGCCCGCTGGCCGAGCGAGGCCAGTCCGGCGACAGTATTGGCGGCCGACCCGCCGCTCTCCTCGCGCGCCGGGCCCATCGCGGCATAGAGCCTGGTCGCCTCGGCTTCGTCGATCAGCCGCATCCCGCCCTTGTGCATGCCTTGGGCGTCAAGGAAATCGTCGCCGGCGTCGGCGATGACATCGACGATCGCATTGCCGATTGCGGTGACGTCGAAGCGGCGGTCGGTCATGGTTTCTCCACGGACAGAGGGTTGCGCCGCTTTGGCGGCGGCGGCGGCGCTTCGCAACCTTGCTTCGCCGCGCCGCGGCGGGCATCGTCGTTGCCATGCGCCGCTTTGCCCTTGCAATCACCCTCACGCTGTCCGCCTGCGCCACCGCGCCGCGACAACCACCGCCGCAGGCCGGGCCGGTCCAACCGGCCGAACCCGATCGCGCCGGGCTGGTCGGCCTCACCCCCCAGCAGCTGCTCGGCAAGCTCGGCAATCCCGTGCTGCAGGTTCGCGAAGGCACCAGCCTCAAGCTGCAGTTCCGCAACAGCCGCTGCGTGATCGACGCCTATCTCTATCCGGCGGCGGGCAATGCCGCGCTGCTCAGGGTCGAACATGTCGATACCCGAGCGCCATCCGGGATCAGGGCCAGCGAGCAAGTGTGCGTCGGCCTGTTTCAATCCGGCGGCAATTGAGCGAGCGCCCAGCGCGCCGCTTCGGCGACGACCGGATTGGGGTCGGTCAGATGCGGCCGGACTGAGGCCGCCAGGTCCGCCGCGCCGCTATTGCCGGCCGCGATCAGGCAATTGCGGATCATGCGGTCGCGGCCGATGCGCTTGATCGGCGACCCGGAGAACATCGCCCGGAACGAGGCATCGTCGAGGCGGAGCAGATCGGCCAGGCGGGGCCGCTCCAATTCGGCCCGCGGCAGGAAGGCGCGATTGGCGCTCGCGGCCTCGGCGAATCGATTCCACGGGCAGACGGCAAGGCAATCGTCGCAGCCGTAAATGCGGTTGCCGATGGCGGCGCGGAATTCTTCCGGGATCGGCCCCGAATGCTCGATCGTAAGGTAGGAAATGCAGCGCCGGGCGTCGATCCGGTGGGGGCCATCGAAGGCGTTGGTCGGGCAGGCGTCGAGGCAGCGGTGGCAGGTGCCGCAATGCTGGCCGTCATGCGCCGGCGGGTCGGGCGCAAGCTCGAGGCTGGTGAGGATGATCCCCAGGAACAGCCAATTGCCGTGGTCGCGGCTAAGGAGGTTGGTGTGCTTGCCCTGCCACCCGATGCCGGCCGCCTGGGCGAGCGGCTTTTCCATCACCGGCGCGGTGTCGACGAAGACCTTGAGCTCGCTCGGCGCCGCCGCGACAATGAACCGGGCGAGCGCCTTCAACGCCTGCTTGACCGTCTTGTGATAGTCGCCGCCCTGCGCATAAACCGAGATGCGTCCGACTTGGCCTTCCCCGGCAAGCGTCAGTGGATCGACCGCCGGAGCGTAGCTCATCGCCAGCGCGATCACGCTCCTCGCGGCTGGCCACAAGGCGGCCGGTGATCCGCGCTGGGCGGCACGCTGCTCGATCCAGCCCATCGTCCCGTGGCGGCCCTCACCGATCCAGGCGTCGAGCCGCTCGGCCAGTCGCGGGTCGGCGTCAGCCGGCGCAAAACCGCACGCCACGAACCCGATCTGTTTGGCGGCATCGCGAATCTGTTGTTCGATGGTCATCATCGCGGCACCTCGACTAGCACAGGCCAGGAAACCGAACCGCGTCTTACTTGAGCGGCAGGCCCATCAGCAGACGCGCCGCCGCGGCGGACGTGACAGCGGCATCGGGCCGGTTCCGGCGCGACAGCGCGAACCCCTTGAAGATGGTGATCAGGGTCGAGGCGAGCATCGATACCGGCATCAGCGGCTCAATCTCGGCGACTTCGAAATAGCGTGTCAGGAACGCGCCCAGCGCCGCTTCATGCTTGGCGATCATCGCTTGATGGATGGCCCGGAACGAGGCGTTGCGTCGCGCCTGGATTTCCAATTCCACGCCGAATTGGGGAAGGGTCTCGCGTTCATCGATGCCGTCGATCCATTCGCCCATGCGCTTGCGGATTCGGTCTGCTGGCGCATCGGGCTCGACCAGCGCGGCCAGGGTAGCCAAGTTCGCATCGATCGAATCCGCGATCAGCGCCAGGAAGATCGCCTGCTTGTTGGTGAAGTGCCAGTAGAGCGCGCCTTTGGTGAAACCGGCGCGGGCGGCGATATCATCCAGCGTCGCCCCTTGATAACCGACGGACATGAACTCGGTCCGGGCGGCCTCGAGAAGCTGACGGCGGGTCGCCGCTTTTCCCTCGGCGCGGCTTTGCCGCCCCTTGTCGCCGGCTTCTCGATTCATCCTAACCCTTTGGATTGATACGCTAGTACAAGTCAGTCCTAGATGCCCAAAAGGGTCCGCGAAGGGAAGGGTTAGTTAGCCTGAGGCAAGCGACTGCCCGTCGTCGCTGTTTCGGGCTTGCGGGCAAAGCTCGCGCAGCAATTGCTCGGTGACGTCGCTGACCGCCGCCGGCTCGTCGACCCGATCCAAAGTCAGCACGCGCAGGTCCGGGCTCTCGATTGCCCGCGCCAGGCCTTCGGTCAGGCGGGTGAACGCGGCTTCGGAACCGGCATAAGCGAACGGTCCGTCGGCGGCATCCGGGGCGGCCGCCAGATTGACGACGAACGCCTTGGCGCTGCGCGCCCGGCGCGAGAATTCACGGCTCAGCCGCATTACCCCGAGCGTCCGCACATAGCCCGACCCGGCGGCATTGATCAGCAGGTCAAGCGACCCGAATCGGTCCTCCGCGATGTCGAACGTCGAATGCACGCAGCGTTCGTCGAGGATGTCGCAATAATGCGCGATACCGCCAATCTCCTCGCGCAGCCGGGCGAGCGCGATCTCGTCCCGGTCGACGAGCAGCAACTTGACCCCGCGCATTGCCAGGGCGCGCGCGAATTGCTCGCCAGCGCCGCTGGCGGCGCCAGCGACGATCGCACACAAGGGTCTCTCAACTCGCCATTCGGGGGCGGGGCTGGTCATGGTCGTCCAATCATGGTGGGTCTGGCATCCAGGGGATGCCGGTCATGGCCCTACATACTGACCAGTACGGGGATATGTCCCGCTTGCTCGAAGAATTTACGATGAGGCGAGCGAAGGCGTCGATAAAGGGTTCGAAATTAAAACTGATCAATATGGAAAATGCTCCTGATCAAATTCTTAGGGGCGTTCGCCATCCTAACTGCGCTTAAGAATCGCCGCGGCCGTCATTAAACTGTAACATGACCGTCACATAGGTTTGGCCGAACAGCCGCTAGGGCGCGTGGCATATCCAGCCCCCAACCGACATGGAGCTTCCTCGTGAACAAGCTGATCATCGCCTTTCCGCTGACCTTCATCCTCGCCGCCTGCGGCTCGGGCTCCACGTCGGGGGGCAGCGGTGGTTCAAGCAACGACATCCACATCGTCGGATCGTCGACCGTCTATCCCTTCACCAAGGCCGTCGCGGAAGATTTCATGCGCGCCAATGCCGGGATCAACGTGACCGTCGAATCGACCGGCACCGGGGGCGGCATGAAATTGTTCTGCGCCGGCGTTGGCGGCAGGTTTCCCGATCTCGAAGACGCGTCGCGGGCGATGAAAAAGAGCGAATATGACGATTGTGCCAAAAATGGTGCCAAGACCATCATCGAAGTGCCGATCGGAATCGACGGCCTGACCATTATCGAATCGACCAACGGCCCGGCGCTGAACCTGAGCCAGGCCGATATCTACAAGGCGCTCGCCGCCAATCCGTTCGGCAAGGGCCCGAACAAGGCGCAGACCTGGAAGGACGTCAACCCGGCGCTTCCCGCGGTCAAGATCCACGTTCTCGGCCCGCCGCCGACCTCGGGCACCCGCGACAGCCTTGCCGACTTGTACCTGACCAAGGGGTGCGAGACCGACCCGGCGATGAAGGCGCTCAAGACCAGCGACGAAAAGAAACAGAAGGACCTGTGCACCAAGATCCGCGAAGATGGCGCCTATGTCGAAGCTGGCGAGAACGACAATTTGCTGGTCCAGAAAGTCGCCGGCGACCCAGGCACGCTCGGGGTCCTCGGCTATTCATATTTGGAACAGAATGCCGACAAGGTCCGCCCGGTCCCGATCACCGGCGTGATTCCGACGGAAAAGACGATCGCCGATCTCTCCTATCCGGGCGCGCGCAAGCTCTACATCTACGTCAAGGGCGAACATCTGACGGCCAAGCCCAAGCTGCGCGATTTCGTCGCGACCTATGCCAAGAACTGGGGCGCGGGCGGCTCGCTCGAGAAGAAGGGGCTGGTGCCGTTCGGTGGCGCCGACTCGGCCACCGCGACCAAGCAGTCGGTTGACTTGAAGCCGCTCGATCCGGGCACGCTCAAGTAAGGCTCGGGGGCGGGGCGGTCGAATCATGAGCCTGGGCATCGCGCTGGCCGCGATCCTGGTCATCGCCGTGGTGGCGTGGTGGCTCGGATATAGCCGAGCCCGCGGCTTGCGCACCGCGACCCGGCTTCATTCCTTGCCCTCCTACCACGGTGCCTATGCAGCGCTGTGGACGGCGATTCCGGCGCTATTGCTGCTCGCCGCCTGGGTTCCGGTGCAGAACCGCCTGGTCGACCAGGCGGTGCTTGCCAGCCCAGAAGGCAAGGCGCTGCCGGCGTTCGACATGCAGCGCGAGACGATCCTCGCCGAAGCGCGGGAGATCGCCAATCATCAGCGCGATCAAGGCTTCAATCCGCAATCCGCGACGCTGGCGCCACGAATTCGCGCCGCCGAGACCCGCTTCGCGATGCTCGGCGGAGGTCTCGCATTACTGGTCGCGCTGGCCGGCGCCGCGCTTGCCCTGCGCCGCAGCGCACCCCAGTTCCGGGCCCGTACCGGGGTCGAGCGGTGGCTGATGATCCTGCTGGTCGCGGCATCCTTGCTGGCCATTCTGACGACTCTCGGAATCCTTCTGTCGCTGATGTTCGAAAGCTTGCGTTTCTTCCGCCTCTACCCGGTCGGCTCCTTCATCTTCGGCACCGAATGGAGCCCGCAAACCGCGATCCGCGCCGACCAGGCCGGGTCGTCGGGGGCGTTCGGATCGGTGCCGCTGATGTGGGGCACCTTCTTCATCGGCGCAGTCATCGCCATGGTCGTGGCGGTGCCGCTGGGGCTGATGAGCGCGATCTATCTGACCCAATATGCCCATCCCAGGACGCGCCGCTGGTTCAAGCCGATCCTTGAGATCCTCGCCGGCGTGCCGACCGTGGTCTACGGCTATTTCGCCGCATTGACGGTCGCTCCGGCGGTGCGCGATTTCGGCATTGCCATCGGCGTCACTTCGGCCAGCAGCGAAAGCGCGCTCGCCGCCGGCTCGGTCATGGGGGTGATGATCATCCCGTTCATCAGTTCGATGGCCGACGATTCGATCGCCGCGGTGCCGCAGGCGATGCGCGACGGCAGCCTGGCGATGGGCGCGACCAAGTCCGAGACCATTCGCCGAGTGCTTCTGCCGGCGGCCCTTCCGGGCGTAATCGGCGGGGTCCTGCTGGCGGTCAGCCGGGCGATTGGCGAAACGATGATCGTGGTCATGGCCGCCGGGCTCGCCGCCAACCTCACCGCCAATCCCTTCGCCAGCGTGACCACCGTTACGGTCCAGATCGTGCAACTGCTCACCGGCGACCAGGAATTCGACAGTGCCAAGACGCTCGCCGCCTTTGCGCTCGGGCTGGCGTTGTTCCTGATCACCTTCCTCCTCAACCTCATCGCACTTCACGTAGTGCGCAAATATCGGGAACAATATGAATAGCCCGGCCCACGAGCGCGCGGTTTCGCGGTGGATGGACGCGGGGATGCAGAAGCGCGTCCGCGGCCGTTATGCGGCGGAGCGCCGCTTCCGCTTGCTCGGCTTCAGCGCGGTCGCGATTTCGGTGTTGTTCCTCGCCTTCCTGCTGGTGACCATGGCGGCCAAGGGACTGGGCGGGTTCATCCATTATGAAGCGGCGTTGCCGATCGATTTCGCGCGCAGCAATTTGTTTCTCGATCCCTCGGCCCTGCGTGGACCCGACGCCGACCAGCTGGTTGCCAGCGCAGACCTCGAAAGCGCCATCGCCCAGGCCGCGACCGCGGCCTACGGCCCGGCTGGAAGCGACATGTTCGGCGACGGCGCGATCACCGAACTGACCCGCGAAATCGTCGCCGACCCCGATCTGCTGACGTCCAAGCCGGTGCTGTGGCTGCCGGTGGCGAGCAGCATCGACATCGCCGCCAAGCACGACGGCGAGGCCAAGGCCGAACAGACCGTCCGGCTGCTCGAGCGCCGCAACGCGCTGCGCAGCTCGTTCAACCTCAATTTCCTCACTGCATCGGATTCGACCGATCCCTCGTCGGTCGGGGTGTGGGGCGCCTTGAAGGGCAGCTTCCTGACCATCCTGGTGACCATGGGCCTGGCCTTTCCGGTCGGCGTGCTGGCCGCGGTCTACCTCGAGGAATTCGCGCCGCGCAATCGCTGGACCGACGCGATCGAGGTTTCGATCAACAACCTCGCCGCGGTGCCGTCGATCATTTTTGGCCTGCTTGGCTTGGCGGTGTTCCTCAACATCATGGACCTGCCGCGCTCGGCGCCGTTGGTTGGCGGCCTGACCTTGGCGCTGATGACCATGCCGGTCATCGTCATTGCCGGCCGCAATGCGATCAAGACCGTCCCGCCCTCGATCCGCGATGCCGCGCTCGGTGTCGGCGCGTCGAAGATGCAGGTCGTGTTTCACCACGTTCTGCCGCTGGCCGTACCCGGAATCCTCACCGGCACGATCATCGGCATGGCCCGCGCGCTCGGCGAAACCGCGCCGCTGCTGATGATCGGCATGCGCGCCTTTATCGCCGCCCCGCCGGGGGGGATTACCGCGCCCGCAACCGTCCT
>JARXKO010000037.1 GCA_030271595.1 Pseudomonadota bacterium
CGGTCCCGGCCGAGCTTCGCGGCCAGCCGGTGCTCAACGGCTATTCGATGGGCGGGCCGTTGGTGCTTGCGGGCATTCGTCCCTACGTCGACGGGCGCGGCGACATGTACGGCGATGCACTGGTCGTCGGGTACAAGAAGATCACCCTTGGCGATGCCGCCGAACTCGACGCAGCGACCCGCCTCTGGGGCATCCGCTGGGCGATCCTGCCCCATCGCTACACGCGATTGCTCGCACTGCTCGACCGAACGCCGGGTTGGCGCAAGATCGCCGACCAGCCGGCGGGGGTGATTTACGTCCGCGACTGAGGGGATTTCGACGCTTCGATTTGAAGCCAGCCGGCGGAAGGACTTATGGGAGGTGGGGATGCCTTCCGCCGGCCGACTCAGGGGCGGCAATGCCGCCTTGAGCCTCACCATATCACGCAATCCGGCCAACGCTAGTGCCTGTGGATAAGTCTCAAAAAAAGGCGCTCCCCGTCGCCGAGGAGTGCTCTTCGGTATCCGCTATAAGTGCTTGATCAGCTGCTGTAATACATGTCAAACTCGACCGGGCTCGGAGTGGTTTCCCAACGCATCACCTCTTCCCATTTCAGCTCGATATAGGCCTCGATCTGGTCTTCGCTGAAGACGTCGCCCTTGGTCAGGAAGGCGCGGTCGTTGGTCAAGCTTACCAGCGCCTCGCGCAGGCTGCCGCAGACCGTCGGGACGTTGACCAGTTCCTGCGGCGGCAAGTCGTACAAATTCTTGTCCATCGGATCGCCGGGGTGAATCCGGTTCTGGATCCCGTCGAGCCCGGCCATGAGCAGTGCCGAATAAGCGAGATAGGGGTTGGCGAGCGCGTCGGGGAAGCGGAACTCAACCCGCTTGGATTTTTCGCCCGCGCCATAGGGGATGCGGCACGATGCCGAACGGTTGCGGCTCGAATAGGCGAGCAGCACCGGCGCCTCGAAACCCGGCACCAGCCGTTTGTAGCTGTTGGTGGTCGGGTTGGTGAACGCGTTCAATGCCCGCGCGTGCTTGATCACCCCGCCGATGAAGTACAGCGCCATGTCGCTGAGGCCGGCATAGCCATTGCCCGCGAACAAGGGCTTGTTCTTGCTCCAGATCGACATGTGGGTGTGCATTCCGCTGCCATTGTCCTGGGCGATCGGCTTGGGCATGAAGGTCGCGGTCTTGCCATAAGCATGGGCGACCATGTGGACGACATATTTGTAGATTTGCATGCGATCGGCGGTCTCGACCAACCCGCCGTAGGTGAGGCCGAGCTCGTGCTGCGCGGCCGCGACCTCGTGGTGGTGCTTGTCGCAGGGCAGGCCCATTTCGAGCATCGTCGCGACCATTTCGCCGCGGATGTCCATCGCGCTGTCAACCGGCGCGACCGGGAAATAGCCACCCTTGGCGCGCGGTCGATGGCCCAGATTGCCGCCTTCATACTCGCGCATGGTGTTGGTCGGCAGTTCGATGTCGTCGATCTTGTAGCCGCTGGCGTTATAGCCGTCCTCGAAGCGGACGTCGTCGAACATGAAGAATTCGGCTTCGGGCCCGACGTAGACGGTATCGCCAATGCCGCTCGCCTTGAGATAGGCTTCGGCGCGGGTGGCGGTCGAGCGCGGGTCGCGGCCGTAGAGTTCGCCGGTCGATGGTTCGACGATGTTGCAGAACAGGATCATCATCGGGGTCGCCGAGAACGGGTCGACATAGACCGCGTTCAAATCCGGCTTCAAAATCATGTCGCTCTCGTTGATCGCTTTCCACCCCGCGATCGAGCTGCCGTCGAACATGAAGCCGTCGTTGAGCATGTCGTCGTCGATCACGCCCGAGACCATGGTGAGGTGCTGCCACTTGCCCTTGGGATCGGTGAAGCGGAGGTCGACCCACTCGATCTCCTCATCCTTGATCCGCGACAGTATCTTGTTCGCTTCGCTCGCCATGTGAAGTCGGTCCTCGTGTTCGAAAGGTTGATCCGGGTCGTGTGCCCGGCAATCGCGGCTCCTCGCGCTCCCCTCAAAACAGACGGGAAGCACTGGCGAACCGCATGATTCGGGCTTGGCCGACAGGGATTCCCCATCTCGGCCGAGGAGTCAGCGGGGCGGTGAACATTTCAACGGCTCGGCCAGCCACCGGCCCAGATTTTCACAAGCCCTTCACAGACTCAAAACCCCCCGCTATCAGGCCCGCCAATCGCACCGGGCTGCGGCCCAGTGCGGCGTCGTCACTGTGCGTTCCGGCCGGCAGCGAAGGACCGGGGACACAAGCGTCTTAAAAGGGTGAGCATGGCCACGCAGGCAGAGTCCGCAACTCTCGATCATCAGCATCATGGCGACGGGGTCCGGCGTCGCGACTTCCTCAATGTCGCGGCGGTCAGCTTCGCCGGAGTCGGCGGGGTCATCGCCATCGCGCCGCTGATCGTCCAGATGTCGCCTTCGGCCGACGTGCTGGCGATGGCCTCGATCGAGGTCGATATCTCGAAAGTCGTCCCGGGGCAGGGGATCAAGGTCGCTTGGCGCAAGCAGCCGGTGTTCGTGCGCAACTTGATGCCCAAGGAAATCGCCGAGGCCAATGCGGTCGACATTTCCAGTCTGCGCGACCCCCAGACTCTGGCCCAGCGGACCAAGCCGGGCAAGCAGAACTGGCTCATCACCATGGGGGTTTGCACCCATTTGGGCTGCGTTCCACTGGGCATCAGCGAAGGCGAGAACCGCGGTCCCTACGGCGGCTATTTCTGTCCCTGCCACGGGTCGATGTACGATACCGCGGCGCGCATCCGCCAGGGGCCGGCGCCGCTCAACCTGCAGGTGCCGGACTATTCGTTCAAATCGCCAACCGTCGTCCAGATCGGCTGAGGGGACATAGAGGAATGAGCTTTTCCTGGGCCAAGCCCTACGAGCCAAAGAGCGCACTGGCGCGGTGGATGGATGACCGGATGCCGCTACCGCGGCTGGTCTATGGCGCCATCGGCGGCGGCTATCCGGTGCCGCGCAACCTCAATTATTTCTGGAACTTCGGAGTCCTCGCGGGAATTTTCCTGACCATCCAGATCGTCACCGGGATCGTGCTTGCCATGCACTTCATGGCCTCGGCCGATGGCGGTGCGTTCAATACGGTCAACCAGCTGATCATGCGCGACGTCAACGCCGGCTGGCTGCTCCGCTATGCCCATATGAACGGCGCCAGCTTCTTCTTCATCGTCACCTACATCCACATCTTCCGCGGCCTCTATTACGGCTCCTACAAGGCGCCGCGCGAACTGGTGTGGATGCTCGGGCTGGTCATCTACCTGCTGATGATGGCCACCGCTTTCATGGGCTATGTCCTGCCGTGGGGGCAGATGAGCTATTGGGGTGCACAGGTCATCACCGGCTTCTTTTCCGCCTTCCCGCTAGTCGGCGAGCCGATCCGGGTCTGGCTGCTTGGCGGCTATGCCCCCGACCAGGCGACGGTGACCCGCTTCTTCTCGCTCCATTATCTGCTGCCGTTCGTGATTTTCGGCGTGGTCATCCTCCATATCTGGGCGCTTCATATCCCCGGATCGAGCAATCCCACGGGCGTCGACGTGAAGAACGAGCGCGACACGCTGCCCTTCCATCCCTTTTACACCGCCAAGGACGGCTGGTTCGCCGGCGCCTTCCTGACCTTGTTCGTGATCGTCACCTATTTCGCGCCCGATTATCTTGGCCACCCGGATAATTATATCCCGGCCAACCCGCTCTCGACCCCCGCGCATATCGTCCCGGAATGGTATTTCTGGCCGTTCTACGCGATCCTGAAGAGCTTCACGGTCAACTTCGTCCTGCCGGCCAAATTATGGGGCGTGCTGGCGATGTTCAGCTCGATCCTGCTGTTGTTCCTGCTGCCATGGCTCGACACCTCACCCGTCCGTTCGGGCAATTACCGGCCGATCTTCAAGCGCTTCTTCTGGCTGCTGGTGATCGATGTCGCCTTGCTCGGCTGGGCCGGCGGGTTCGCACCGACCCCGATGCGGGTCGCGGTCGGGCAGGCGGCGACGATCTATTACTTCCTCCATTTCCTGGTCATCTTGCCGATCGTCGGGCGGATCGAAACGCCGCTGCCGTTGCCGGACTCGATTTCCTCCTCGGTCCTTCACGGCGAGGACGCCGAATCGGCGCCGGCGGCAATCGCCAGCAAGCGTCCGCCGCGCGCCAAGACCGTCACCGCTGCGAATTAAAGGGGCAGGCACAGTCATGATCCGAGTCTTCGGTTTCCTGGTCGGAATTACTTTTGCCGGCGTCCTGCTCATCTCGCTGATCAGCGGGGTCGCGACCTATTTCGCCGACCCGCCCGCGGCGCTCGCCTCGACCGTCTTCCATGAAGAGCCAAAGGCCCTGCACCTCACCAGCGACGGTCCGTTCGGCAAGTTCGACAACCGCCAGCTGCAGCGCGGCTTCCAGGTCTTTTCGGAGGTCTGCACAGCCTGCCACAGCCTCAAGCTGGTGGCGTTCCGCGACCTTAAGCAGATCGGGTATAATGAGCCCGAAGTGAAGAAGATCGCGTCGGACTGGAAAATCCAGGTGCCGTCGATCAACGACCAGACCGGCGAGCCCGCGACCCGCCCGGCGATCATGTCCGACACCTTCCCTGCGCCCTTCGCCAATGAGGTCGCGGCGCGCGCGGCCAACAACAATGCGCTTCCGCCCGACCTGTCGCTGATCACCAAGGCGCGCGAAGGCGGCGCTGCCTATGTCTATTCGCTGATCACCGGCTACCAGACCCAGCCGGCGGCGCTGCTCAAGCAGTTCCCCGACGCCAAGACCCCCGACGGCCTTTACTACAATCCCTATTTCGCGAATTTGAACATCGCCATGCCGCCGCCACTGACCAGCAACGGCCAGGTCAGCTACGCCGATGGCACCAACCCCACGGTCGACCAGATGGCCAAGGACATCGCCGCCTTCCTGGTGTGGACCGCCGAGCCCGATCTGGCGCGCCGTCACGCGGACGGGATCGCGGTCACCATCTTCCTGCTGTTCGCGACGGTGCTCGGGTATATGGCCTACACCCAGCTGTGGGCCGAAGCGAAGCGCAAGGTGGCGCCGGTGGGGCCGCTCGATTCTGCGAACAAGGCGCGCCGCAGTCGCGCCGCTCGAGCAGCGCGCATCACGACGTCGGGATAACGCCGGGCCCGTTCCCAGGCTTATAGACGGCCGCTGCACCAGGGTGCGGCGGCCGTTTTCCATACAGCTTAGGGAAAGGTGCCGATCGTTAGGACATCTGCGATGTCGCTGTTGCGGCAGTTGCCGGGGCGGGCAGAAAGGTCGTGTGATGCGTACTCTGATCAAACTCCTTGTGACTTCGGTCGCCGGCGTCTCGCTTGGCGGCTGCGCCTATGGCGGCCTCGGCATGGGTTACGACAGCGCATATGGTTATGACTCGCCCTACGGTTATTCCGGCTACGGCTCGCCGTATGGCAATAGCGGTTACGGTGGCTACGGCGGCTACGGCTCGGGCGTGACCATCGGCGTCGGCTATAGCAACGGCTATGGTTCGCCCTACGGTTACGGCTACGGTTCGCCCTACGGTTATGGTTCGTATAGCGGCTACGGCTCCTACGGCGGCTATTACGGCCAGCCTTACTATGGCTGGAATAGCGGATATTATTATCCCGGCACGGGCGCCTACGTGTACGACAGTTATCAGCAGCCGCACATGTGGAACGAGACGCAACGCCGCTACTGGACCGACCGCCAGCGGGCATACACCAAGACCGCACAGGCAAGGCCTGGAACCACTTCGGCGATTCGCCAGAACTGGAGCGCGTTCCGCGCCGACCGTCAGGCGGCTCGCGATACGCGCCGGGCTGGGCGCAAGGCGCAACAGGACCAGCGCTAGACCCTGCTCGCCGGCCGGGTTTAGTCGGCCGGCCGGCGGCGCATCAGCACGATCGAGGTGAAGCTCATCACCGTTTCGCCATGCTGGTTGGTAACGGTGGTCGCGGTTCGGACCGTTCCGATTTCCGGTTTCGACCGCGATGGCGTTTTGTCGATCAGCTTGCCGGCGACGGTCAGCGTGTCCCCGGGGTAGACCGGCTTTTTCCAGCGCAACTCGTCGATCCCGGGCGAACCGAGGCCGGCATGTCCGCGGGCGATGACGAAGCGAGCAGTCACCGCCATGGTCATCGCCGTGGTGTGCCAGCCCGAGGCGGCGATTCGCCCGAAATGGGTCTTGGCCGCTTCCTCGTCGCTCAAATGGAAGGGCTGCGGATCGTATTTGCGCGCGAACTCGAGCACTTCCTCGCGGGTCACGTCGTACGTGCCGTAGGCGGTCTCGCTGCCGACCACCAAATCTTCGAAATAGATCATGGTCGACGGCCTAGCGCGGAGCGGCGGGTCAGAACAGCCCGCTTGGCGCCGGCGGGACGGGGCGGCTAAGGCGCGTCAATGGCGACCGAAGCACCTGTCCTCAACCGCTGGCACCCGCGCTTGATCGAGGCGGCCATGGCGATGAACGAAAATCGCCTCGACGTGGCCGAGCGCCTGCTCAAGCCGCACCTCAACGAGGATCCGTTCGACGTCGCCGCCATTCGCATGCTCGCCGAGCTGGCGGCGCGCATCGGGCGCTGGAAGGACAGCGAAAACCTCCTTCGCCGGGCGGTCGAGCTGGCCCCCGGCTGGACCGCTGCAAAAGCCAATCTCGCCCTCGTCGTGGGCCGTATGGGCCGGCCCGCCGAAGCGCTCGCATTGCTCGACGATATCTTTGTCCAGGAACCCGACTTTGTCGGCCATTGGAACCTCAAAGCCGCAACCCTCGGCCGGCTTGGCGATTTCGACGAGGCGATCGGGCTTTACGAGCAAGTGCTCGAGCAGACGCCGAACCAGCCGCGCGTGTGGCTGAGCTATGGCCATATGCTCAAGACGGTCGGGCGGCTCGATGACGGGATCGCCGCCTATCGCCAGGCGCTTGCCCTGAGGCCGGAACTCGGCGAAGCCTGGTGGAGCCTGGCGAACCTCAAGACGATCAAGTTCGAGGACTCCGATATTGCCGCGATGACGACCGCTGTGGCGGCGGCCGGGCTCAGCGAGGAAGACCGCTTCCACCTCGATTTCGCGCTGGGCAAGGCGATGCACGACCTGGGCCGGGCGGACGAGGCCTTCAGCCATTATGCTGCGGGCAATGCGCGGCGCCTGACAAGCCAACCCTATGACTCGCGGCTACTGACCGAAACCGTCGATCGCTGTATCGAAAAGTTCTCCGCCTCCGCCTTTGCCGAACGGAAAGACGGCTGCCCGGCGCCGGACCCTATCTTCATCGTCGGCATGCCGCGCGCCGGATCGACCCTGATCGAACAAATCCTCAGCAGTCACAGCGAGGTGGAGGGGACGTCGGAACTGACCGATATTCCGGCCTTGGCGCGAAAGGCCGGAGTGTACCCCAAGGGCGCGCTCGGGCTCAACGCCAAGGAGCGCCGCGACTATGGCGAGGAGTATCTCCAGCGGACATCGGTCCAGCGGCGCACCGACCGCCCATATTTCATCGACAAGCTGCCCAATAACTGGCTGTTCGTGCCATTCATCCAGCTGATCCTGCCCAACGCCAGGATCATCGATGCCCGGCGCCATCCGCTGGCCTGCTGCCTGAGCAATTTCCGCCAGCATTTCGCGCGCGGCCAGCCGTTCACTTACGACCTTGCCGATGTCGGGCGTTATTATGCCGATTACGTGCGGCTGATGGCGCACGTCGATGCGGTCCTGCCGGGGCGGGTCCATCGCGTGATCTATGAGAGGATGGTCGATAACACGGAGAGCGAAGTCCGGGCCTTGCTCGACCATCTCGAACTTGATTTCGAACCCGGCTGTCTCGAGTTTTACAAGACCGAACGGGCCGTTCGAACCCCCAGTTCGGAACAGGTTCGCCAGCCAATCTATCGCGATTCGACCGAGGAGTGGCGCGCGTATGAAGGGCATCTTGGCCCGCTGGTGGAGGCGCTCGGTCCAGTGCTCGAGGCCTATCCTGAAGCTCCGCGCGACTTTATCGACACGCCCGCGAAATAAAATTTGATTGCCAGTGTCGGCCCGTTGACAAAAGCGTCTCCGGGTGACGCTATGGCGGACCAATTCGCTTGGGGGGATTCGATGACCGATCGCACATTTCGCAGCCTCGGCCTGGCGCTGATGGCGAGCACTGCCCTGGCGACTACGCCCGCTTTCGCCCAGGAAGCGCAGCCGCAAACGGTCGCTAACTCGCCGGCACCGGCGACCAATGCGACCGACGTCACCGCACCGCCAGCGCCCGTGCAAGTCGCCCAAGATGGCGTTGTTCCGGACCAAACCGAAATCATCATTACCGCGACCAAGCGCGAAGAGAATCTCCAGAACGTCCCGATCAGCGTCGTGGCGATCGGAACTCGCCGTCTGGACCAGCTCAACATCTCGAATTTCGAGGAATATACCAAACAGCTGCCCTCAGTCAGTTATCAGTCGTCGCAGCCGGGCGTGACCGTGGTCTATATGCGCGGGGTCGCGACCGGCGGCGATGGCAATCACTCGGGATCATTGCCTTCCGTCGGCACTTATCTTGACGAACAACCGGTCACGACCATTGGCGGAACGCTCGACATCCACATCTACGACATCGCCCGGATCGAGAGCCTGGCCGGACCGCAGGGCACACTGTACGGCGCATCAAGCGAAGCGGGTACCATCCGCATCATCACCAACAAGCCCGACCTGGGCGTAACGACCGGTCGCGTCGATGGTGAAATCAACAGTGTCACCAAAGGCGGCATTGGCGGCAAGATGGAAGGCATGATCAACGTTCCGCTGGGCGATCGAGTCGCTTTTCGCGGAGTTGCCTTTTACGAACATGACGCTGGCTTCATCGACAATATCTTCGGCAGCCGTACTTACTACGTTTATGCCGACGCCATTCCCGACGTCACAGTCACCAATGCCGGGCTCGAAAAGAAGAATGCCAATGACCAAACCGTCTTTGGCGGACGCGCGGCGCTCAAGGTTGATCTGACCGACAATTGGACCGCAACTCCGACCTTTATGTACCAGAACATGAAGGCGAACGGCGTGTTCTTCTTCGATCCCAAGCTTGGCGACCTGAAGATCGATCGCTTCCAGAAGGACGTGCGCAAAGACAAGTTCTGGCAGGCGGCGCTGACCGTTCAGGGCAAGATTGGCAATTTCGATCTGACCTATGCCGGCGCCTATATGGATCGTCCAACCTATACGCTCAGTGATTACGCCGATTACGCCGATGCCTATGACCAGCTTTACGCGGAATATGGCGGTGGCAGCCACGTTATCGGCGGTCTCGGGTATTTCTATTATCAGGATTCGGCGGGCAATTATATCAACCCGCAGCAGTACATCATCGGCACCGACCATTTCAAAAAAATGAGCCAGGAGTTGCGCATCGCGTCGCCGGCCGAAAATCGGTTCCGCGTCATCGCTGGCCTGTTCTACCAGCGCCAGTCGAACTTCATCCACCAGGATTACAAGATCAACAATCTTGATCCCGCGCTGTCGGTCAACGGTTTTCCGGGGACCTTGTGGCTGACCCAGCAAGAACGCGTCGACAGGGATTATGCGATCTTCGGCGAAGCGAGTTTCGACATCACGCCGAAAGTGACGCTGACCGGCGGCGGGCGATTGTTCAAATATGACAACAGCCTGATCGGATTCTTCGGGTTCGGACGTAACCCGGATGGCAAGCCCTATAATGGCGCCGGCAGTTCCCGAACCGGTGTTGCCGGCTGCTACACCGCCGACGGATCGATTGTCCGCGATGGCACTGGAGCTCCGATTCTCGCGCCCGAAGTGCCGGGTAGTCCGTGCACCAACCTTGGCGTGTTCGAAAACGGCCAGGTGGTTCCAAAACGGGCCAAAGGCAGCGGATTCACTCACCGTTTGAACGTGCAGTGGAAGCCGCAGGAAAACTTGATGTTCTACGGCACCTGGTCACGCGGTTTCCGGCCGGGTGGAATCAACCGTCGCGGCGATATAGCCCCCTATGCGGCGGATTATCTGACTAATTTCGAACTGGGCTGGAAGACGACGTTCGGCCGCATCCGCTGGAATGGCGCTGTCTACCATCAAGTGTGGAAGAAATTCCAGTTCAGCTTCCTTGGCGCGAACAGCT